>NZ_JBHVVM010000024.1:0-130552 GCF_042883525.1 Streptomyces sp. NPDC058195 | reverse complement strand
GGCGGCTTCCTGGCCGAACTGGCGCAGGTCGGCGGGGAGCCGGTCGGCCTCGGCCCTGAGTTCGGTGCGTCCTTTGGCGATGCGGGCTTTGGCCGTGCCGAGTTCGGTGCCGATGATGTCGGCGACGGACGAGATGACGGTCTGCATCCGGGCGACGTAGAGCTTGCGGGCTTCCTGGTAGAGCTGGTTGGCCTGGTCGGGCAGGCCGGCGAACTTGTCCTTGACCCAGCGGGCCTTGCCGGTCCAGCCGGAGTAGCGTTTGTCCTTGTAGGCCTTCATGCGGCGTTTGTGGTCGGCGGTGAACGCGTCGCGGGCTGCCTTCTCCCCGGTGGTGAACGCGGTGTCGACCTTGGCGTCGAGGCCGGTGAGGGTGGTCTCGACGTCCTTCTTCGTGGCGTCGTAGACCTTCTGGAGCTTCGCGGTGGCCTCGGCGCGCCGTTTCTCGTCCCGGGTCTTCGTGTCGCCTTTGCCGCCGTCGACGTGTTTCCCGGCGGCTGCCCGGGTGGCGGTGAGGGTGCTGAGGGCCTGGGCTCCGGAGGCGGCGGCACCGGCCTTCGCCGAGGAGAGCTGCTGGGCTTCGGCTGTCCTGCCTTGGGCGGGGGCTTTCGCGGAGTCCGCCTCGGCGGTCTTCTTCGCGGAGAGGGCCTGGTCGAACTCGGGTTCGTTGCCCTTGGCGAGCTGTTCCTCGGTGACTTCGGCGTCGGCCATGGCCTGGTTGTTGGCGGCGGGGCCCTGGGAGAAGTCGGTGACGGCGGGGGGCTGTCTGTCGGGGACGGCGTCGGCGGCGGGGGGTGCGCCGGGGTTGGGCGGGGGCTGGTCGGGGGACATCGGGGTGACGGGTTTGTCTTTGGCCGCCGTGGTGTCGGGCGGGGCCTTGGTGGCGGTGTCGATGTCCTTGGCGGAGGCGGTCTTTCCGTCGGTGACCTTGCCGTCGACCTCTGCCTTGATCTGGTCGGCCTTGCCGGACTTGGAGAACTTGTCGGCCTGGTCGAGGTTCTTGGGGGCCTGGGCGTCGATGGCCTTGTTCACGGCGTCGATGAAGGCCTGTTTGCTGAACTCGCCGGGCTTCGCGGCGTTCATCTTCTCCGCGTTCGCGGCCTTGCCCTGGGCTTCCCTGTCGTCCGGGGGCGCGACGGCGGCGTCCTGCGCGGACTTCGACTCCGTGGCGGCGGGGGCATGGACGGACAGGCGGGTCCGCTTCGCCGCGACATCCGCCTTCACCTTCCGGAAACCAGGAGCCTGGGCCGCAGACGGCTTCACCGGAGCGGTATAGCGCTGCGCGACCAGACGGGACACCGCACGATTCCCCGCCGCACGCTGAAGACGCTGGAGACCGGGCGCACGAGGAAGGGGGACGCTCTCGCGGCGGGCGGCATCCCCCGCGCGGTCGGGCCCGGGGGCGGAAGCGTCCTTGTCCGGAGTCGCCTTCATCCGTCCCCCCGCTACGAGTTCGCCCGCTCGCCGATTCCAGGGTGTGCGGGGCGACCAGCCCGTATGCAGGACGGGCGGACCGCGTGCGGGGGCATCGTCCGGGGGCACGGACAGCGGGCGGGGGTTGCCTGATCGGGCAGCGGCCGGTGCACGGGAGGGCGGCCGAGCGTCCGTTCCCGGTGATCGCCGGTGTCGCGAGAATTGCGGGCGTTCCCGGCCAAGGAGAGACTTCATATGCCGTCGTACCTGTCCCCGGGCGTCTACGTCGAAGAGATCGAGTCCGGATCCCGGCCGATCGAAGGGGTGGGCACCTCGGTCGCCGCTTTCGTCGGCTTCGCCCAGAAGGGCCCGTTCGACGAGCCGACGCTGATCACCAACTGGAGCCAGTTCGCCAGTACGTTCGGTGACTTCGTCGACGGCACGTATCTGGCGTCGGCCGTGTACGGGTTCTTCACCAACGGCGGCGGTGTCTGCTACGTGGTCCGCGTCGACGACGGCTCCGAGCCTTTGACGGAAGGCAACGACGAGGACCCGGGAGCCGGCCGACTGCCCGTGGGGTCCGAGGTCCAGCTCGGCCCGTACGCGGTGAAGCCCCGCCCCGGAGCGACCGGACAGGTCACCGTCGAGGTGAGTGAGGTCGAGGCGGAGGACCCGCCCTCGGACGTCTTCCAGCTGATCGTGCGGCGGGACGGACAGGTCGCGGAGACGTACCCCAGCGTGACCACCAAGCGCAGCAAGGACAACGTCGCCACCAAGGTGAACGCCACCTCGGAGCTCATCGAGATACGCGAGACCGGACGCGGAGCCGCCCCGGCCAAGCCCGAGCCCCAGAGCGTCACCCTGGCCCCTGCCGCGCCCGCCCCGAACGGCACCGGGACGCTGACACCCGAGCTGTACGTCGGCGACCCCGACCGCCGGACCGGGATCGGCGGGCTGGAGGCGGTCGAGGAGATCACCACCGTCGCCGTGCCGGACCTGATGAGCGCGTACCAACGCGGGCTGCTGGACCTGGAGTCGGTCGTCGCCGTGCAGCAGGGGATCATCAGCCACTGCGAGCTGATGGGCGACCGGGTCGCCATCCTCGACCCGCCGCCGGGGCTCAGCCCGCAGCAGATCCGTACCTGGCGCGCCGACAGCGCCAACTTCGACTCCAAGTACGCCACGCTCTACTACCCCTGGATACGGGTGGCGGACGCCTCCTCGGGGCGGGCGCGGCTCGTCCCGCCGAGCGGTCACATCGCCGGGGTCTGGGCGCGGAACGACGAGTCGCGCGGGGTGCACAAGGCACCCGCCAACGAGGTCGTGCGCGGGGCGGTCGCCCTCCAGACCCAGCTGACCAAGGGCGAGCACGACCAGCTCAACCCGATCGGGCTCAACTGCATCCGCTCCTTCCCCGGGCGCGGCATCCGGGTGTGGGGGGCCCGCACCCTGGCCTCCGACCCGGCCTGGCGGTACCTGAACGTACGGCGCCTCTTCAACTACCTGGAGGAGTCGATCCTCACCGGTACCCAGTGGGTCGTCTTCGAGCCGAACGACGACGCGCTGTGGGCCCGTATCCGGCGCACCGTCTCGGCGTTCCTGGTGAACGAGTGGCGCAAGGGGGCGCTGTTCGGGCTCACCCCGGAAGAGGCGTTCTACGTCAAGTGCGACCGCGAGACCAACCCGCCGGAGAGCATCGACGCGGGGCAGGTCATCTGCGAGATCGGGGTGGCGCCCGTCCGGCCGGCCGAGTTCGTCGTCTTCCGGCTCTCCCAGCTGACCGGCGGCACCGGCGGCGTCGACGAGTAGTACGCACCACCGGAATGAGCGGCCAGAGCGGCAAGAGCGGTAAAGGAGCCTGTTGTGCCACTTCCCGATCTCGACAGCACCGTCGGGGCCTCCTTCGGCCTCGAATTCGACAGCGTCGTCATCAAGCAGATCACCGAGGTCAGTGGTCTGAAGATGGAACAGGACGTCATCGAGCTGAAGCAGAACACCGCCGACGGCCGCTACGCCATCAAGAAACTCCCCGGCAGGCCGAAGGCCGGTGAGGTGACCGTGACGCGGGGTCTCACCGAGGACAACAGCTTCGAACGGTGGATCAAGGACTCCCGGTTCGGCCGGATGACCACGGCCCGGCGCAACGGGGCGGTCATCGTGTACGACCACGAGGGCATCGCGATCAAGCGCTACAAGCTCATCAACGCCTGGCCGAAATCCCTGGAGATCGGCACGCTCAAGGCCGGTGACACCTCGGTGCTGACGGAGAAGCTGGCGATCACCTACGAGAGCATGGAACTCGACTGATGCGACGCACGGCTCCGGCGGAGGAGCGGGGACGGCCGGACGCGCAGGCGGGGAACGGCGGGGCCGGGCACACCGGCCGGCGGGAACCGCTCCGCACCGAGTTCACCTTCGAGCTGCCGCGCGGCTATGTCGACGAGGCGGGCGTCGTGCACCACACGGGCGTCATGCGGCTGGCGACCGCGCGGGACGAGCTCGTGCCGCTGCGGGACGACCGGGTGCGGGAGAACTCCGCGTACCTGTCCGTCGTGCTGATCTCCCGGGTGGTCACCCGGATCGGCACGATCGACGACATCCACCCCGGCATCATCGAGGACCTCTTCGCCTCCGACCTGGCCTTCCTCCAGGACTTCTACCGTCGGATCAACGCCGAGGGCCACACCCGCGCCGCCGTGTCCTGCCCCGCCTGCAAGGAGGAGTTCGCGGTGAATCTCGCCGGTGGCCGCCTGGGGGAATCGTGACGTACGCGGCCGACCTGCTCTACGAGGAGGTCGCGTACCTCGCCTATCACTTCCACTGGCCGCTGGATGACCTGCTGGACCTGGAACACCCGGAACGTCTGAGGTTCGTCGCACAGATCGCCCGCCTCAACGGGCGGTAGCGGACAGCGCAGTGAGCGGGAAAGGGCGGGAGAGTTCATGGGCCTGATGTCCTGGCTGCGCGGTGGCGGACGTACGGCGGAGAACACAGGCGCGGGCACGGGCGCGGGCACGGGCCCGGGGCCCGGGGCGCCGCGTGAGCGCGTCGATCTCGCCGAACTGCCGCCCATCCAGAGGATGGTGGGCCCCCAGGATCTGGTGATCGACCCGGCCGGGTTCCAGGGGGCGCTCTCCACCCGGCAGGACTCCTCGCTCGGAACCCCGCTCGGACACCTGGTGAGTCCGGACGCGCCGACCGGGCTGGTGCACGGCATCACCGAACCGGCGGCACCGGCTGCCCCCGCGCCGGTGCAGCGGGCCGTGCCGGGGGCCGTGGAGCTGCCGGGGCGGGGCGGGCGGCTGCCGCTCGCGGTGTCCGTGCAGAGGGTGGTGCCGGGCGGGCCGCCCGCGATGACCTGGGCCGGAGCATCGGCGGAGGCGGAACGTCCGGTCCGTCAGCTGGTGGGCGAGCGGCCGTTGGCGGCGATGGCCGTGCCCGAGCTGGAAGCCCCGCACCAGGGGACGGATCCCTCACCGGGCGGGGAGGTGCCCGTTCAGCGGGCGGTGGTGCCCGGGGCCGGTGTGCCCCGGCGCGCGGCCGGGCTCGGGGCGCCGATGTCCGGGCTGCCGCCGACGGCCCAGCGACGGCCTGCCACCGACGTCCCGGGCGGGGCGGACGGGTCCGTGCCGACCGTCCCCGGCACGGCTGACGGGGACGGCGGCGAGGCTCCCGGGACGCCCCGGTCCGCTCAGGCACCCGGCGTACCGGAACCGGAACCAGAACCGGCGTACGGGTCCGGGGCCGACGTACCCACCGCCCCCCTGCTCGGGGACGCGCCGCTGCTGCCTTCCGGCGCTCCGGACCCCGGTGAACCCGCCCCCGCACCCGTCGGTCCCGCGCCGGCGGTGCAGCGCACCCCCTTCGCGCCCCCGCCGCCCCTGGCGCCGCCCCCCGCCCCCGAGCCCGTCGCGCCCCTGCTCGCCGCGCGGCCCCTGGAGCTCCGGAACGCGCCGGACGCGGGCGCCTCTGCCGTGCAGCGCTCCGTCACGGGCGGGGTGGAGCCGTCGCCGCTCTCCGGGGAAGCTCGGGAAGCCGGGGTGGCCGCGGCGGCCTCGCCCCCCTCGTACGCCCTGGACGCCGGGGACGCCGTACCCGTGCGCTGGACGTCCCCCGGGCCGGGGGCGGCGCCGCTGCCCGCGGGGACCCCGGCCGGACCGGCGGCGCTGCAACGTACCGGTGCGGCGCCGCGCCCCTCGCCGCCCGGGGCTCCGCCGCCCCGCCCCCCGCTTGCGGGCCTGCAGCGCCAGGCGGCCGGAGGGCCTCCGGTGCCGCGTTCGGTGACGGGTTCCGCCGGGCCGGGCGTGCCGTCCGGCGGCGACGGGACCGGCGTACGGTCGTTCACCACGGCGGGCGCGGTCGCCCTCGCGGCGGGGGTGGCCCAGCGGGCGGCCGACGGCAGCGTCGTCTTCGGGCCGCCGCCACCGGCGTACGCCTCCCCCGTCATCCAGCGCGAGACGGTGAGCGAGGAGCCGCCTCCGCCGGACCCGCCCGAGGAGACCGCCGCCGAACCGGAGCCCGGCCCGGAAGCGGAACCGGCCGCCGCGCCCGGGGCCCACACCGTGCCGGGCGGACCTGCGGCGGGCGCCGGGCCCGGAGGAGCGCCCGTCGTCACCGACGAACTCGTACGGGCCCTGTACCCGCCGCTCAGCAGGCTCTTCAAGGCGGATCTCCGGCTGGAGCGCGAACGGGCGGGATTCCTCATCAACACCCGGCACTGAGACACCTGGTACGGAGACACCCGGTACGGAGACACCCCGCACGGAGAACGGCAGCGACGACAAAGGAAATTGAGAGGTACGTGCCATGGCCACCGCCCAGGACAACGATCCCGCCGTCAGCGTCTGCTTCGTCGTCACGATCGACGACATCGAGCTCGGATCGTTCAACACATGCGACGGGCTGGGGTGCGAAGTGGTCCTCGAAACCCGGGAGGAGGGCGGCAACAACGGGCACCTGTGGCAGCTCCCGACCCGCCTGAAGTACCCGAACGTCAAGCTGTCCCGGCCGCTCACCAAGGAAACCGAGAAGGTGGCGCGCTGGTTCGCCACCATGACGACCGGCTTCAGCCGGAAGACCGCGCACATCGAGGCACGGACCGGGGACGGGCAGAAGGTGGCCCAGTGGGGGCTGCTGGAGGTCGTCCCGGTCCGCTGGACCGGCCCGTCGTTCACACCCGAGTCGCCCAAGGTCGCGATGGAGACGATCGAGATCGCCCACCACGGCTACATGATGGAGGGCTGAGCGTCGTGAGCGGTGCCGGTCCCATCGCCTTCAGTGCCGCAGGTACGTCCGGGGTCTCGGCCGCGAAGGCCGGAAAGGGAGGCTCGGCCAGGCCCAAGCTGGAGCACGCCTACCTGGAGCTCCGGACCCCGCCGAGCGGCGGCGGCCTCACCCCTGGCGGCCCGTGCGGGCGGATCGACTTCCAGTTCAACCCCAAGGAGCTGAGCCTCACCAAGGCGGCCTCCTGGAAACGGAGTACGGCCAAGGGCGCCAAGAGCTCCGGCCCGCCGGAGTACCAGGGCTCGCAGCCCAGCAAGCTCACCGTGGAGATGTTCTTCGACGCCAGTGACACCCAGGACACCCGGGTGGTGACCTCCGTGGAGCAGCTCTTCGCCTGCTGCGTGCCGACGAACGAGACCCGCCAGCAGCAGCGTTCCTCGCCGCCGTGGGTGGTCTTCCACTGGGGCGGGCTGACCGGGTTCCCCGGCTACGTGAGCCAGGTGCAGGCGAAGTACACCCTGTTCACCACGTCGGGCGTGCCGATCCGGGCTGTCTGCCAGGTGACGATGGAGGAGATCAGCGGCGACACCCCGGGCCAGAACCCGACCTCCGGCGCGCTCGCCGCGCGCCGGGTGCACCGGCTGGACGCGGGGGACTCGCTGCCCTCGCTCGCGCAGCGCGAGTACGGCGACCCGGCGGCCTGGCGGGTGATCGCCGAGGCCAACGGGATCGACGACCCGCTGCGGCTGGCGCCGGGACGGCAGCTGCTGCTCCCCGCGCTCGACGAGCTGAACCGGCTGGAGGAGAACCGGGACGGAGGGCGGCCCTGATGGCGCGGCCGGGCGTCGCGACGGCGCTGGTGGTGGAGTTCGGCGGCAGCCCGCTGCCCGCGAAGTTCGTGAACACGCTGGTCGAGGGGTACGTCGATGACAGCCGGACGCTGCCCGACCTGTTCGTGCTGCGCTTCCGCGACCCGGACCGGGTGCTGCTGGAGCAGACCGGGCTGAAGATCGGCTCCGAGGCCCGGCTGCTGGCCCGCGCGGGCGGCGACTCGACGCCGAAGCCGCTGCTGAAGGGGGTCGTCACCGCGCTGGAGGTGGAGCTGGACGAGACCGGCACCTTCACCGTCGTACGCGGGCTCGACGAGTCGCACCGGCTGTTCAGGGGACGCCGGGTGGCCAGCTACCAGAACATGACGCTCGCCGACATCTGCGCCCAGGTCGCCCAGCGGGCCGGGCTGAAGCCGGGGACGGTCGACGTGGCCGGGCCGGTGCTGGAGCACATCGCCCAGCCGAACGTCACCGACTGGGAGTTCGTCCGGGACCTGGCCGAGGAGGCGGGCGCCCAGGCGTACGTCCTCGACGGACAGCTGCACATCACCCGGCCCGCCGAGGCCAGCGGTGCCCCGGACGGTTCGGCGCGGGCGGACCGCAACCCGCTGGTCCTGGAGAGGGGAAGCAACCTGCTGCGCTGCCGGGCCGGGGTGTCCTCCGCCGAGCAGGTCTCCGAGGTGGAGGTGCGCGGCTGGGACGTCAAGACCAAGCAGCCGCTGGTCGGGCGGGCCCCGGCCGGGAAGTCGGCCACGCTGGAGCTGGGGGTGAGCGCCGCCGAGGTGTCCGCCCCGTTCGGCGAGGCCCGGTTCGTGGTCACCGACGCGGCGTACGGGGCGCAGGCGCAGGTGGACCAGGCGGCGAAGGCGCTGGCCGAGCGGATCGCCGGGTCGTTCGCGGAGCTGGAGGCGGTGATCCGGGGGAACCCGGAGGTGCGGGCCGGAAGCGCGGTGGCGCTCAACGCGGTGGGGGCGCCGTTCGAGGGCCGGTACACGGTCACGTCCTCGCGGCACGTCTTCGACCCGGTGCGCGGCTACGAGACCTGGCTGACGGTCTCCGGGCAGCAGGAGCGTTCCCTGTTCGGGCTGACCGGGGGCGGTCCGGGCACGGGGGGCCAGGGCGGCGGCTCCGGCGGCGGCTCGCGGTGCGCGGGGCTGGTCAGCGGAACGGTCACGGACACCCAGGACCCGGAGGGCTCGGGGCGGGTGAAGGTGCGGTTCCCGTGGCTGTCGGACGAGTACGCGAGCGACTGGGCGCGTACGGCGCAGTCGGGCGGGACGGGCGGCGGTGACGCGTTCATCCCGGAGGTCGGCGACGAGGTGCTGGTGGGCTTCGAGCACGGCCACCTGGACCGGCCGTACGTCCTGGCCGGGCTCTACAACGGGAAGGACCGGCCGTCCCAGGGCAGCGGCGGCGGCAGCGGCAGCGGTGGCACGGGAACGGGACCGGGAACAGGCGGAGGCGGCGGGATCGCCGGGGCGGTGACCGCCGCCGTGACCGGCGAGTCGGCCGCGTCCGGCGCACCCCCCTCCGACGGTGCCCCCGGCGGCTCGCTCGTCGACCCGACCAGCGGCGCCGTCAACCGGCGCGCCGTCGCCTCCAAGAGCGGCAACCAGCTGGAGATCCTGGACGACGCCAACGGGCCGCAGGGCGTCCGCCTGCTCACCGGTGACGGAAAGCTGAAGATCGACCTGGACCGCAAGGGCACCGTCATCCGCGTCCACAGCGACGGCAGCGTGACCATCGAGGCCAAGCAGCAGGTGTCCATCCGGGCGGAACACGGCGTCGCGCTCGACGGGGGACAGGGAACCCTCGAACTGAGCGGCGACAGCGTCACGCTGAAGTCCCGCAGCGGAGTGAGCGTGGACGGCGGCAACGGCGAGGTGTCGCTCGCCACCGGGGGCACGGTCGAGGTGCGCGGCGCCCGGGTCGCGGTCGACGGCACCCAGCGCACCGACATCAAGAGCGGCTCCTCACTGTCCGTCAACGCCCCCATGGTGAAGATCAATTGACCGTGCCGACCCCCACCGCCCACCGGTCACCGGCACCGGCCGAATCGAGAGGAACGAAACCCCCATGCCAGCAGCCGCAGCCGCCCGGGTCGGCGACCCCACCGGACACCCCGGCACGGTCGGGCCTCCCGGCGTTCCGACCGTGCTGATCGGCGGGCTCCCCGCCGCCACGGTCGGCACCCCGCACCTGTGCGCCTCGCCGCCGCCCGCGGTGCACCCCCCGTCCGCGATCGCGCCGCCCGGCAGCACCACGGTGCTGATCGGCGGGTTCCCCGCCGCCCGGGTCGGCGACCGTTCCGCCTGCGGCGCACCGATCGTGTCCGGATGCCCGACGGTACTGATCGGAGGCTGAGCCGCGTGGGACAGGAATTCATCGGCGCGGGCTGGGCCTTCCCGCCGCGCACCGACGCCACCGGGTCCATCGCCCTGGTGCGCGGCGAGCACGAACTGGAGGAGTCGATCCGGCTGATCCTCGCCACGTCACCGGGCGAACGGCCGATGCGCCCGGAGTTCGGCTGCGCCGTCAACGACTACGTGTTCGCCCCGGCGGACGCGGGCACCGCCGGGCAGCTCGCCTACGAGGTACGGCTCGCGCTCGACCGGTGGGAGCCGCGGATCGAGGTCACCGAGGTCGTCGTCCGGTTCGACGAGGTCGACAACGGCGTCCTGTACATCGACATCGGCTACACCGTCCGGGGCGCCAACGACCCCCGGAACCTGGTCTTCCCGTTCTATGTGATCCCGCAGCACGAGGATCACGTGATCCCGCAGCACGAGGAGGTGGACGGCGCGTGACGCTGCCCAGCCCGCATCTGGACGACCGTCGTTTCCAGGGCCTGGTCGACGAGGCGAAACGGCTCGTCCAGCAGCGTTGCCCCGAGTGGACCGACCACAACGTGTCGGACCCCGGAGTGACCCTCATCGAGGCCTTCGCGACCATGGTCGACCAGCTCGTCTACCGGGTGAACCGGGTGCCGGAGAAGAGCTATCTGACCTTCCTCGACCTGATCGGCGTCCGCCTCCACCCGCCCACCGCCGCGCGCACCGACGTGACGTTCCGGCTCTCCGCGCCCCAGCCCGAACCGGTACGGGTCCGGGCCGGAACGGAGGTCGCGACCGTACGCACGGAGACCGAGGAGGCCGTGGTCTTCACCACCATCGGCGAACTGTCCATCGCGCCCTGCGAGTTCGCCCATCTGGCGACCTGGCCGACGTCCGGGGACGCCGCCGACCGTACCGAGGAGCTGGCGCTCGGCCGGCCCGTACCCTGCTTCGGAGCCACGCCCGCGCCCGGCGACGCGCTCTACGTCGGACTGTCCGCGGCCGTGCCCGCCGGGGTCGTCGTGCTGCGGCTGGACTGCGCCGTCGAGGGCGTCGGCGTGGACCCGCTGCGCCCGCCGCTGGTCTGGGAGGCGTGGGACGGCACCGCCTGGGTGGCGTGCGAGACCGAGAAGGACGACACCGGCGGCTTCAACCGGTCCGGCGAGCTCATCCTGCACCTGCCGCAGGGCCACACCCCGGCCGTCGTGGTGCGCCGCACCGGCGGCTGGCTGCGCTGCCGCCTGGTGGAGGCTGCCCCGGGGCAGCCCACCTACATGGCGTCCCCGGTGGTCCGCCGGATCACCGCGTTCACGATCGGCGCGACCGTCGGGGCGGTGCACGCCGAGACCGTGACCGACGAGGTGCTCGGCCCCGCCGAGGGCGTACCCGGACAGAGCTTCACGGTCGGCCGGCCGCCGGTGGTGCCCGGGGAGTTCGTCGTCGAGGTCGCCGATCCGGCGGGCGGGGAGCGGGGCGCCGAGTGGACCCGGGTCGACGACTTCGCCCACTCCGGCCCCGAGGACCGGCACATCACGCTCGACCCCAACTCGGGCCGGGTCGAGTTCGGCCCCGCGGTACGGGAACGGGACGGCTCGATCCGCTATTACGGCAAGGTGCCGCCGAAGGGCGCCGCGGTGCGGGTCCGCTCGTACCGCACCGGCGGCGGGCTGCGCGGCAACGTGGCCCGCTCCACCCTCCGGGTGCTGCGCAGCGCCATCCCGTACGTGGCCCGGGTGGAGAACCGCCGTCCGGCCCTCGGCGGGGTCGACGGCGAGACGGTCGAGAGCGCCCGGGTGCGCGGCCCGATGACGCTGCGGACGCTGCACCGGGCCGTCGTTCCGCACGACTACGAACTGCTCGCCCGTGAAGTGGCGCCCGACGCGGCCCGGGTCCAGTGCATCGCGGCCGGCCAGGACGCGGACGTCGAGGCGGGCGGGGTACGGCTGCTGATCGTGCCGGCCGGGCGCAGCGACGAGCAGGGCCGGATCGAGTTCGACGAGCTGATCCCGCCGGAGCACACCCTCGCGCTGATCGCGGGCCACCTGGAGGAACGGCGGCCCATCGGCGCCCGGTTGGTCGTGGAGCGGCCCTTCTACCAGGGGGTCACCGTGGTCGCCTCGGTCCAGGCCCGGCGCGGTGTCGTGCTGGAGCGGGTGCGCGAGGAGGCGCTGACCGCGCTCTACAGCTACTTCAACCCGCTGAGCGGCGGACCGGGCGGCGACGGCTGGCCCTTCGGCCGGCCGGTCCAGTCGGGCGAGGCGTTCGCGGTCCTCCAGCAGGTGCCCGGCGTGGACCTGGTGGAGGACGTACGCCTCTTTCCCGCCGACCCGGTCAACGGGCAGCGCGGCGAACCCACCACCAAGATCGCCCTGGACCGGCACGCGCTGGTCTTCAGCTACGAGCACCAGCTCCGGGTACGGGAGGCCTGATCACCATGCGCACCGCCGTGACCGGCCTGCCGACCCCGCATCCGCTGATCGAACAGCTCCCCGCGGTCTACCTGGAGCAGGACTTCCTGCGCAGGTTCCTGGAGGCACTCGACGACGTCCTCGCCCCGGTCCTGCTGTCCATCGACAACCTGCCCGCCCACCTCGACCCGCGCAGCGCACCCGAGGACTTCCTGACCTGGATGGCCCAGTGGGTGGCCGCCGAGACCCGTGCCGATCACCCGATGGAGCGGCGGCGGGAGACGGTGCGGGGCGCGGTGGAACGGCACAGCAGGCGGGGCACCCGGCGCGGACTGGCGGAGGCGGTGCTGCTGGAGACCGGGGTCGAGCCGGAGATCGTGGAGAGCGGCGGTACGGCGTGGTCGACGACGCCGCACACCCGGTTCCCCGGCGGCCCGCGCCCGTGGGTCACGGTGCGGGTGCGGCCCACCCAGCCGTACCAGGTCGACCGGGTGCGGCTGGAGGAGCTGATCCGTACGGAGATCCCGGCCCACGTGGGCTTCGACCTGGAGGTCCTGTGATCTGCGGGACGTGCGGCCAGAACAACGCGCCGGGGACGCAGTTCTGCACCTCGTGCCGGGCGTTCCTGGAGTGGGAGGAACCACCGTCGAGCGGTACGCCGCCAACGACTCCCGTGCCCGCGCCCGCGCCCGCGCCCGCGCCCGCGCCCGCGCCCGCGCCCGCGCCGTCCCCGGCTCCGGCTCCGGCTCCGAGCCCAAGCCCGGACCCGGGTCCGACTCCGAGGACGCCTCCCGTACCCCCGGCGCCCGCGCCTCCCCCCTCTTCGCAGCCTCCGCAGCCTCCGCAGCCCCCGCCGTCCCGGGGCGCCGCCGCGACGGCCGCCCCGCGGCGGCCCGGCGACGATCCGGACACCCCGGTTCCGGGCCCCGAGGCGCTGCCCGCCCTGCCGGACCGGCCCGTCCCCGCACCCCCGGGCCCGCCCCCGGCCCCGCCCGTACGCTGCCCCGGCTGCCGTACGGAGAACGCCCCGGACCGCACCCTGTGTGTCCACTGCGGGCTGCTGCTGGACCCGGGACCGCCGCCCGAGGTCCGGCCGCCGTGGTGGCGCAGGCTTCTCCGGCGACGGCCGCGCCAGGCGCCCGTCGCGGGCACCCGGCCGAGGCGGCGGCTGTGGCGCCGCCCCGGGCTGACACTGCCGGTCGTGCTGATCGTGCTGGCGGCCGGAGTCTGGTTCGCGCTGCCGCACGCGTCCGGCTGGCTCGGCCTGGCCAAGGACGAGACCGGAACGCCGGAGGCCGTCCCGCCCACCCGGTTCCGGGCCTCCAGCCGGGCCGCCGGGCACCCGGCGGGCGCGGCCTTCGACGGCTTCACCAACCGTTTCTGGGCACCCGCCGACGACGGCCCCGGCACCGGCCGGGGGCAGTACCTGGAGTGCGACTTCGAGCAGCCGGTACGGGTGCTGAAACTGGTGGTCTTCCCGGGCGTCTCGTCGAAGGCGGACGAATTCCTCACCCAGGCCCGCCCGGCCAGGATCACCGTCCGGCTCACCTCCGCCGACGGCACCAGCGTCGACAGGAAGCTGCGGGTCAAGGACCAGCCGGGCCAGCAGACCTTCGACCTGCGCGGATCGGAGATCGTCCGGGCCCGGCTCACCACCGAGACCACCTACGGAGCGGGCCCCGGGCGCCGCCTCGCCGTCGCCGAGGTCGAGTTCTTCGGCCGCAGGCCCTGAGCGGGCGCGGGACGGCTCACTCCGTACGGCGCAGCGCCACCAGGTTGCCGGCCTGCGCGAGGCCGCTCTCCTCCACGACCTCGCGCACGCTCTGCGCCGCGCGCACCAGCGCGAAGCGCGGCCGTCCGTCGGCCCCCGTGCGGTAGCCGTACACGGCGGGCCGGGGCAGCGAGTTGTAGGAGAAGTGCGTGGAGAAGTAGTAGGCCCCGGTGTCGTACAGCGCCACCACGTCACCGGGCTCCACGGCGGGCAGCTCGGCCCCGGTCGCCGTGAGGTCCCCGGCGAAACAGCAGGGCCCCGCGATGTCGACGGTCTCGGCCGGGCCCTCCTTCGGGCGGCCCGCGGAGTCGAGGACCCCCACCCGCAGCGGCCAGGACGCGGGCATGAACACGGTACGGGCGGCGACCTGGGCCCCCGCGTGGGTGACCGCGATCCGCCGCCCGCCCGCGGACTTGGTGTACTCGACGACCGTGCCGATCGTCCCGCTCTTCGCGAGCAGCGAGCGGCCGAACTCGGTGACCAGTGTGTACCGGCCGCCGAAGAGACCGGGTACGGCAGCGCGGAGTCCGCTGACGTAGTCGGCGTACGTGGGACGGTCGTCCTCGTCGCCGAAGTTGACGGGCAGTCCGCCGCCGATGTCGATCCCGGTGACCTGGGCGCGGCCCAGCCGGTCGTTGATCCGCTCGGCCAGCTCGTACGTGGCCCGCAGGCCCTCGGCGACGAGCGGCAGCGGGCAGCCCTGGGAGCCGACGTGGGCGTGCAGCCGGTCGAGCCAGGGGCGGCGCTCGAACGCCTCGGCGACCGCGTCGGCGGCGCCCGGGTCACGCAGCGCGACGCCGAACTTGGAGGTCGCGGTGGCCGTGCTCATCGCACCGATGGCCCCGGCTCCCACCTGCGGGTTCACCCGGAGGCCCACGGGGCCGGACGCCTTTCGGCCCGCGAGCAGCCGGTCCACCCGCTCCAGCTCCTCGAAGTTGTCCAGGTTGACCGCGATGCCGTGGGCGAGCGCGAACTCCAGCTCCCCGACCGTCTTCGCGGGGCTGTCGAAGACCAGCCGCTCGTACCCGAACCCGGCGGCCAGCGCCTGCTCCAGCTCACCGGGCGAGGCCACCTCGCACCCCATCCCCGCGTCCGCCAGCAGCCGCAGCACCGGCACCAGTCCGCACGCCTTGGCCGCGAAGGCGTGCAGCACCGGGGCGGGCCCCTCGAACGCCCGGTGCAGCGCGTCCACCGCGGCCAGCACCCCGTCCACGTCGAGGAGCCCCACCACGGGAGCCTGCGGGCCGAGCAGCCCCTCCTCGACGGCCCGCGCCAGCGCCGCCGTACGGCGCTCGGCGCGCGGCAGCTCCGTAGCTGAAGTCATGTCCACCACATCACCCCTTCGTCGCGTACCGACAGCTTGGGGGCGCGGGGAACCGTACGTCTTCGACCGACACGACGACGCCCGGCCGCTTCCTTCGGAGCACCGGACAACCGAACGATCAACGCTGCTCCGTGCCGGAACCCGGCCGGGCCGCCAGCCGCAGCCCGACCTCCGCGAGGAGGCGTACGTCGGGGTCGGCCGGATCGACGCCGAACAGCTCCCGGGCCCGCCGCAGCCGGTACCGCAGGGTGTTGGGGTGCACATGGAGCCGCCGCGCCGCCGCCCCGGCGTCGCAGGACGCGTCCAGGTACGCGGCGACCGAGGCGCCGTACGCCGAACCGTGCGCCCGGTCGTGCTCCACCATCGCGTGCACCGGCCCCGACAGCACGGCCCAGAACGGCTCCATCCGGTCCAGGAGCCGGAGCGCCGCCGTCGCGGGAACCACCTCGTGATGCGCGGCCGCCGCCGACACCGCACCCCCGCCGCCCGCACCCCCGTTCTCCGGAGCCCCGCCGCCCGGGGCCCGTGCGGCCCGCTCCCGCAGCACCCGCACCACCAGTTCCGCCGTCTCCCGCGAGGCGGGCAGCTGCGCCGGTCCGGCCGCCACGGGCCCGGCGCCCGCGAACACCGCGCACCGCGTCACCGAACGCGCCGCCGCCAGCAGCGCGCGGGCCGGGTCGGTCTCGCCGTCCCCGGCCGGGACCAGCACGTACAGCCGCCGCCCGGAGCGTGCCGTCACACAGCCCGGCCGGTCCGCGGCGGCCCGCAGCGCGAGCCCGTCCAGCACCCGCTGCCCGGCCCGGTCCGCTCCGGGCACGTCAGCGGTGGACACCTCGGCGAGGACCACCGCGTGCGGCCGGTCCGCCGCGATCCCGGCCTCCGGCGCGGCCCGGACGTCCCCCCGCAGCAGCGCGCGCACCGCCTCCTCCCGGGCCCCGGCCGCGGCCCGGCCCCCGTTTCGGTGGTGGGCCAGATGCGGCACGGCGGCCCGCGCCGCGGTGCGCAGGACGTCCGCCGCGTCCTCGGCGAGCGGCCGTCCGTCGGCGGCGGCCCAGAGGGTGCCGAGCACCTCGGAGCCCTCGCGGACCGCGATGGCCAGGCGTTCGGCGTACCGGCCGTCGGCGGGCAGCCGCACCACGTCGTCGGTGCTCCACAGGGCCTGGAGGAAGCCGCTCTCGCGGAGCTCGGCGACCCGCCAGCGCGGGACCTCCTGGCCCAGGATCGTCAGCCGCCGCATCGGGTCGGGCTCGTGGTCGAGGCGCGAGTAGGCCAGCACCCGGGACTGCGGGTCCTCGATCGTGAGGGCCCCGCCGAGCAGATCCGCGACCGTGTTGGCCAGCCCGGACAGGTCGCCGAGCCGCAGCCCCGCGACCGGGGGGCCCGCGCCGTGCGCGCCGTCCGGGGCGCGGTGCGAGGACAGCGCGGTGCGCAGCCGCCCGAGCACCTCCGTCCAGCCCTGTTCCGGCCGCCGGGACAGCAGCGCGGTACGCCCGCGGGCCGCCGCCTCCAGCAGCTCCGCCCCGGGTTCCCGGCCGTTGTGCCGCATCACGACGGCCGCGGCCCCGGCCCGGTCGGCGGCGCGCAGGACGCCGGCCGCGCCGGAGGAGGCGAGCTCCACGCCGACCGCGAGGAGGACCAGCCCGGCCGCGCCTCGCGGGAGCGGTTCCTCACCGGGGTCGTACAGGGCCACGCCGGTGACCGGCACGGCGGTGGAGCGGGGGGCGACGACGATGTCGAGCGTCCCGGGGGCGACGAGGGCGAGGAGCTGTCCCAGCGAGGGGCCGGGGTCGTCCCGGTCCGGTTCGTGCGTCGGCATCCGCATCCGCCCATCATGACCGGGCTGCGGCCGGCCGGGCCTACGGGCGGAGCCCGTCGAAGGCGACCTCCAGGTGCCGCGGCCCGCGCAGCACCGCGTTCTGCCGGTACGGCGGCGGGTCCGCCACCAGGCGGGGGCCGTCGAGCCGGGTGGCGAGTGCGGTCAGGGCGGTCTGGGCCTCCAGCCGGGCCAGGGGAGCGCCGAAACAGGTGTGGATACCGCTGCCGAAGCCGAGGTGCTGGATGTCCTGCCGGTCCGGGTCGAAGCGGTCGGGGTCGGGGAACCGCCGCGGATCGCGGTTGCCGGAGGCCAGCACGAGCCAGACACCGGCGCCCCTGGGAATGGTGGTGCCCGCGATGTCGATGTCCGCGAGCGTGGTGCGCTGCGGCAGCAGCTGTACGGGCGGTTCGAAGCGGAGCAGTTCCTCCACGACCGGGACGACCAGCCCGGGGTCCTCGCGCAGCCGGTCCAGGACCTCGGGGTGGCGCAGCAGGGTGAGGGTGCCGTTGGTGATGAGGTTGACCGTGGTCTCGTGACCGGCGATCAGGAGCAGGGCCGCGGTGCTGAGTACCTCGGGCCGGGTCATCCGTCCGTCCGGACCGTCCCCGGCGACCAGGGCGGACAGCATGTCGTCGCCGGGGGCGGCGGCGCGTTCGTCGAGCAGCCCGGACAGGTAGAGCCCCAGCTCGGTGCGGGCCTGCCGGGTGGCGCGGAACCGCTCGCCGGGGTCCTGGCCGGGGTCCGGGTCGAGCCCGGCGGCGAGGGTGTCGGCCCAGGAGTGGAAGCGCGCCTCGTCCGCGCGCGGGATCCCCAGCAGCCGGCAGATCACGGTGACGGGGAACGGGTACGAGAAGTCGTCGACGACGTCGACCTGCCCGCGCCCTTCGAAGCCGTCGATGAGCCCGGCGACGATACGGACCAGCTCGCCCCGCATGTGGTGCACCCGCCGGGGTGTCTCGGGCGGCCCGAACGGCCGCATCGTCATCCGGCGCAGCCGGTCGTGCTCGGGCGGGTCCAGCCGCAGGAAGGCGGGCGGCAGCGGGGAGTCCTCCTGTTCCTCCAGGAGGGTGCCGGAGGCGCGGGGGGAGAGGTTGCGGGTGTCGGAGCTGAGCCGCGGGTCGTGCAGCAGGCTCTTGATCTCCCAGTAGGTGCTGACGACGAACAGGTCGTCGCTGTCCTGGAGCACCGGGGTCCGGCGCAGTTCGGCGTAGAGGGGGTACGGGTCGGCGCGGCTGCCGTAGTCGATGATCTGCCGCAGCAGCGTGCTGTTCGTCATGGTGGCGGGTCCTCGCGGTGGCGGTCCTTGCGGTGGCGGGTCGGCCGGGCGGGTGGGTCAGGCGCGGGCGGGGGTGAAGGTGATCCGCTGCTCGGTCGGCGCGTAGCCACTGACGGTCACGGACGGTCCGTGGGTGGGCAGGGAGGGATCCGGGAACTCGGCCGGTACCGGCCGCAGCCCCTCGGTGCGGCGGTCCACCGAGGCGTAGTCCGGCGGGAAGGGCGCGGCCGAGCGGATCTGCCGCTCGTAGAAATCCAGCCACTTGGTCTGGTCGAAGGAGACCGCGGCGATGACCCGGCCCTGGTATCCGTAGACCCCGGTGAAGCGGTGGTCGGCGAGCGAGCCCTGGGCGACGATGATCTCCTCGCCCAGTGACGGCACCCCGACCGACTTGATGTTGACCCCGAACTGGGCGGACCAGAAGGCCGGAACCCACAGGTGCGGGCGGCGCTCCGAGCTGCTGCTGATCATGTTGTGCGCCGCGGTCGCGGCCTGCTCGACGGCGTTGCCCCAGTGCTCCAGGGAGAGGAACTGGTACCCGAAGAGCGCGTGCGGCGACCGTGCGACGTCCCCGGCGACGAAGACGTCGTCGGTCACGATGCCCCGTACGTCGAAGGCGCGGCACCCCGCGTCGCAGGCGATCCCGCGCGGCCCGGCGGCCAGCCCTGACCCGGCCAGCCACTCGGTGTTCCGGGTCGCGCCCAGCGCGATGACGGCGAGGTCCGTGTCGAGGGCGGTGCCGTCGGAGAGGTGGGCGCGGCGCAGGCGTCCCACCGGGTCGCCCTCCAGGCCGGTGACCATGACCCCGCAGCGCAGGTCCACCCCGTGCTCCCGCTGGAGCTCCGCCGCGACCCGGCCGACCACTCCGCCGAGGGCGCCCACCAGGGGGGCCGCTCCGCGCTCCGCGACGGTCACCGGGATTCCGCGCTCACGGCAGGCCGAGGCGATCTCCGAACCGGTGAAGCCCGCGCCGATGACGAGGACCCGGCGCGGCGAGGCCGCCAGCCGTCTGTGCAGCCGGGCCGCGTCGTCCCGGGTGCGCAGCACGAAGACCCCGTCCAGCTCGGCCTCCGCCCGGTGCGGCCAGGGCCTGGCCCGTACCCCGGTCGTGATCAGCAGGCGGTCGTACGGCACCTCGTCGCCGTCGGCCAGCCGGACCCGCCGGGCCGCCATGTCGAGTCCGGTGGCGGCGGTGCCCAGGCGCCAGGTCGCGTCGAGGCCGGGCTGCCGGGGGAGTTCGGTGTGGTCGGGCGAGGCATGGCCCAGCAGGACCTGCTTGGAGAGCGGCGGACGGTCGTACGGCTCGTACGGCTCGTCCCCGACCAGCGTCAGCGAACCGGTGAACCCCTCCTTCCGGAGGGTCTCCGCCGCCCGCAGCCCGGCCAGGGAGGCCCCGACGACCACGATCCGCCCCTCGCGCCTCAGCCGCCCCAGTGCATCGTCACCGGACACCGGACGGCTCCTTCGCCGTGTCCCGCGACGCCCGGTCCGGATGCTCCGGGTACTCCACCCGGATGGCCTGCACCGGGCAGGCGGCGGCGGCCCGCCGCACCTGCTCGCGCTGCGCCTCGTCGGCGTGCGGGTTGTACAGCAGCGCTTCCTCGCCGTGCATGCTGAACACATCGGGGGCCAGGAAGGCGCACTGCGCGTACCCCTGGCACCGGTTGAGATCGACGACAAGCCGCATCGGCCCCGCCCTTCCGGTAGTACCTCCGCCCAGGCTGCGAGGCGGGTGCCGGAAGCGCGACCACGGGCGGACCACTGGGGTCATCACCCGATCGAGCGGATGCCCCTCAGCGTGCGAGGCCGGCCAGGGAGCGCAGCCCTGGCAGCACATCGGCGGCGGACGGCGCCGGCCTTGGGCCACCCCGGCCGAACTGCTCGCGGCATACGGCCCGTTCGACGGGCCCCGCCCCGTGGCCGGCACGAAGCTGATGCCGCTGTCGCCCGCCGAGGCGCTGCGCACCGGCCGGTGCGACCGGACGCCCGTGCTCGTCTGCGTCGACCACGACGGGGAGTGCGGCAGCGTCCTGGGCCGGGAACCGGCGCCGGGCGGCGCGCCGATGAAACCGCGGGCGTACGGGCCCGCCGTCCGGGAGGCGTCCGGCGACCGGGCCGACGGCGAACTGCGCCGCTGCCCGCTGCCCGCTGCCCGCTGCCCGTTCCCCGGCTTCCCCTCGGACCCTGTCGCCCACCGCCCGGGGGCGAGCGGACTTCGTACGGGACCACCCGTACCGGTTCGGGACGCACCCCGCACCCGGCACCCGCACGGCTCAGCCCGCCCAGCGCCCGGACAGGAAGGTGACCGCGACGACCGTCGAGAGGGGCGCCATCACCGCGAGACAGGCGGTCGTCACGCGTGGCCTGCGCAGGCTCCAGACCGCCAGCCCGGTCCACAACGGCCACCACAGCAGGGTCGCGCGGGGCAGCGAGGTGTACCAGTACGAGGTGCCCAGCGCCCACAGACTGAGCGCGATGTACGCCGCCTCCGCCCAGCGCCGCCGCCGCAGCAGCACCCCGCACAGCACCAGCCCGACGGCCATGGTGAGCAGTTCGGCCTGGCACATCAGGGCGTACCCGGTGGACTGGGAGTGCCCGAAGGCGGCGTGCCAGGTGTTCCGCCACGCTTCCCAGGGGGTGTGGAAGTCGCGGTACCAGCCGCGTTCCTCGGCGTGCTTCCAGGCCATCCAGTCGCCCGTGTACGCGTGCAGGTACCAGCTCTGCAGCAGGGGCGGCAGGGCGGGCAGCGCCAGCCAGGGCAGCCGCCGCCAGTGACCGGGGGAGCGGAGGGCGCGGGCGGTCACCAGGAAGTGGACCGCCAGGGCCGCGGCGAGGAAGAGCCCGCTGACCCGGACCGTGGTGGCCAGGCAGACGAGGACGGCCGCCCGCGCCCATTCCTGGCGCTGGGCGGCCAGCCAGGCGGGCAGCGCGAAGGCGAGGAAGAGCGCCTCGGTGTACCCGGCGGCGAGGAAGACCGCGCACGGCGACAGCAGGAAGAACAGCGCCGCCCGCGGCCCCGCCCCGCCCCGCGAGGACTGCGGCGGGTACGACCGGGCGATCCGGCCCAGGGCGAGCACGGCGACCCCGCCGGCGACGAACGAGATCAGCGCACCGGCGGCGGGCCAGCTCGGCACGACGGTGTGCACCGCCCGCAGCAGGAACGGGAAGCCGGGGAAGAACGCCTCCCGGTTGTCCCAGCCCGCGCTCCACGGCCCCTGCCCGTCCGGGAAGTAGCCGGACTGGGCTATGCGCAGGTAGTGCCACCAGTCCCAGTGCTGCCACGACGAGAAGAACGAACCGGCGTACCGGCTCTTCCCGTCGGCGGCGAACAGCCACCGGGTGCAGTACGCGGTGGTCCACACCCCCACCCGGGTCAGCAGGTACAGCCACAGCACCTCACGGTCCGCCGGGCCGAGCCACGGCGCACGCCCCGCCTCCACCGCTGCCGCCGCCTGGGGAGGGTGACGCTCACGCCGCCGGGGCGGGACCAGAAGACTCACGGCACATCTCCTGCGCTCGGGGGCGGCGGGTTCACGACGGCGGCAGCGTGGCGCTGCGGGTCGGACTGGCCGGAGCCCCCGGGCCGCTCGGCGCGTTCGGCGAGGTCTCGCCGGAGGAGGGCACCTGCGTGGGCGGGGTGGTCCGCGGCGTGCTGGTCTGCGGCGTGGTGGGCGAGGACGTCGCCGGTTCGGGTTTGGTGGGCGACGGGGACGGCGAGGGCCGGGGCGAGGGGGTGACGGCCGGCACGGTGGTGCCCGGACTCCCCGGCAGGAGCGAGACCACGGCCGCACCCGTACCGGAGAGAACCAGGCAGGCCCCGACGGCCAGCCCCACCATCCGGTGCCGCCGGGCCCGTTCACCGCGCGCGGTGATGTACGAGGGCGGCGCCGAGCGGGCACGGGACTGCCCGGCCGCGGCGGCCTCCTTGAACAGGGACCTCAGCGGGTCGTGGGGATCAGACACAGGGCCCCTCCTCGGTACGCGGATCGTGCAGACGGTGCGAGAGCGAGGCCCGGCCCCGGGCCAGATGCGTCTTGACGGTGCTGGCCGCCAGGCCGGTCTCGGCGGCGACCTGCTCGACGGTCAGATCGCAGACGTAGTGCAGCGCCAGCGTCCTGCGCTGCTTGGGCGGCAGCCCCCGCAACGCCTCCACCAGCGCCACCGACTCCGGTCCGGGCGGTTCCGCGTGCGGTGGGGCACCCCTGCGCAACCAGGCGTCGGCCGCCCGCCGCCGCCCCCGCCACCGGCTCACCGCCAGCCGCCAGGCGACCGTACGGATCCACGCCTCGGGCTGTCCGTCACGATCGAGCTGGCGCCGCCTGCTCCACCCCTTGACGAAGGCCTCCTGCACCACGTCCTGCGCCTCGTGCTGGTCGCCGAGCATCACGAACAGCTGCCCGGTCAGCCGGGCAGCCGTCTGCGCGTAGAACTCTTCGAACTCCTCGACGGTCAACAAAAAACTCCTGGCTCTCCCGGATCTCACACCACATACGCCCGGCCCCCACCATCCGGACGACATGAAACCCGAGGAGGCCAGGTGACGGTGATCACACCACCCGGGAGCGGAGGCTCACCGGAACCCCTCGTAAGGGGCCGCCCCGCCGTCATCCGTTCCACCGCTGTGGCCGATCCGGCGCAGCACCTCGTCGCCCTGCGGAACACCCACGTCGCTCAGGACCCGCGCCATGTTGGCGCCGACGAAGCTCCGGTCCTCCGGGGTCAGGGATTTGAGCGCTGCCGCGAGGGAGTGCTCCCAGTCGTTGCGGTCGGCGAGGAGGTCGCGGTGGGTCACCGTCCAGTCGAGCACGTCCTTCGCCTCTTCCGGCCGGTGCAGCAGCCAGAGGGCTGCCAGGCCGACCGGACCGCCAGCGACGACCTCACGGTAGAAGCGGTACGCCTCGCGGTGGTCCTCGCCGAAGCCCGTCGGGAGAGCGGGCCCCGAGCCGACACCTGAGGCGGGCAGCAGCGCGGCCGGCGGGTCCAGGAACCAGTAGGCGAGCCCGGATCCGTCGATCACCCGGAGGCGACCGGGCGGTTCCACCTCCGTCGTCCCCGGGTGGGGCGGCGGCTTCCGCAACGGATCGGGGACGCCGGGCAGGCCGGCGTGCTCGTCGATGTGGCGGACGACCAGTTGCCGGGCCTGCTCCTCGGTGAGCTGGCTCCGCGCCGCGACGACAGGATTGCTGATCTTCCAGGCGACGCCGTAGCGGGCCGGGGGCTTCGGCGGCCGACGCGGGATGTCGACCGAGATCCGGCGCTCCGTGAGCGAGACCCACACGACGTCGAAGAACTCGCCGTCGCGCACCATGCGCCGGGTGGGCCGGCGATAGCCCCAGAAGTCGCCCTCCTGGGACGGCACCATCGCGTCGTCGCCGCTGTGCGCGAGGAAGACCAGAGCACGGGTCTCCGGAGCTCCGAACCGGAGCCGGAACAACTGCCAGGTCGCCGAGGTGTCCAGGGGCGAGATGAGCGGGCCGGTCATGATGCGTTCCTTTCATCCGGGGATGCGGTACGAGCGCGATGGCGGCGCAGGACGAAGCGCAGGACGCCGCGGTGGTTCTGGGCCACTGCGGCAAGCGTGGCGAGGAGGTGCGGAAAGCCGGTCCGCTGGCACAGGTCCGGGTCGCCCTCGAGCAGCGACAGCCCCGTCGCCATCGCTTCGTGGGTGGCGGGATCGTCCAGCGCGGTGACCACCAGACGGGAGGCCCGCTCGGGGTGGGACGCAAGCAGGTCGGCGAGACGCACGCGCCGCACGCCCGGGGCATTGGGCGGGGGAAACGATGTCCGGCTCATCGAGCCGACGGCATGGACGGCCAGGTCATGCCGCGGGGAACCCGGGCCGGCCGCCTGCCACTCCCGGAGCAGAGCGATCACGGCGGGGTGATTGGTGTCCTCGGAGAGGAGAGCGCTCAGTGCGAAGGACACCGCGGTACGCAGTGAACCCTCCGGCGTCTCCTGCCTTTCGAGCACGGTGTCCAGGAGCCGCAGGGCCGTGGCGGGGTGGGCCAGACCGTAGCTGCCCCCGCAGGACTCGGCCACAGTGCAGCGGAGTGTGACGGGGGCGCGCCTGCTCCAGTCGTACATCTGTCCGCGCACAGCGGAGGTGAGAGCGGGGCGCTGCGCCATCTCCCCGAGCGCGTGGGCCACCAGGCGGCGACGCCAGCGCTTGTCCGACGTGGCGAAGGGGAGCAGCTGGCGCAGGGTGTCAGGGCCGGTCGCGTGAGCCAGCGCCTTGCCGATGGCCCGGCCCGCCGCCAGTTCGGCACCGGGATGGTGGGGTCCTTCGTCGAGGCTCCTCCACAGCAGCTCAGCCATGCCCTCGTAGTCCAGCCACAACGACCGGAGCAGGGCGTCCGAGCGATGTCGGCCGGCGAAGTCGACCGGCTGGACCGGGTAGCGCCGCCCCGCTCCGTAGCGGAGCGGCAGTAGTCGCGCGCCGACGGCCGCCAACCGGTCCTCGAAGGACGGCCCGAGCACATCGGGCCGAGCCGAGGGTTCCCCGGCCGGCCCACGGGCGCCGACGTTTCCCGGCCCCGTGGCGTTGGCCAGTGCCGGGGAGCCGCGACCGTCGATGTGGGGACGCAGGACGGTGCTGAACCGCTCGACGACCGTGCGGTCCTGCCCGGGTAGCAGCGCGATCGCCGCCATGAGCGCGATGCGATCGGACCGGTCGCGGGCCTCCGCGAGTGCCTTGCGCGCCGCCTCGGGGCTGCCGGTCCGCAAGTCGTCGAGTACGGACGCGGCGGACTTCCCGGCCACGACGAGTTCGCGCAGGCCCTCTGCCACAGCCACCGCGTCCCCCGGCAGCGGGTGGGCGTCCAGATGACCGGCGAAGTCCGGCGCGGCGAGATACCGCAGCGCGGCTGCCTCCTGCCCGACGGTGAGGTCACCCGCCTCGGCCATGGCCCGCAGGTGCCTGGTGGCCGTCTCGGCGGGCGGCGGCGGAGCATGCGTGACCTGCCAGGGGTGCGTGTCGCCGGGCAGCGCGGTCTCCGTGCGCACAGTGACGACCAGGTGGGCGCGGAGATCCCGCAACTGTCCGGCCAGTTGGGTGAGGGCGACCTCGCCGAGCGCGTCGGCGGCCACCGGTGACAGCCCTTGCAGCAGGTAGCCGCGGCGCTCCTTGGGGTGCCACCGCGACAGGTCGTCGGGCGAGTCCAGGCCGGTGATCCCGCCGGTTCCGTGCCGCTCCGCCAGCAGGGCGAACGCGGCCGTCCCCGCCCCGGTTCCGCTGCCGGCCCGCAGGAGCAGGAGGTGGCTGTCCAGCGTCTTGCGGCAGGATGCGTGGCTGGGCGGTTCGACGAACACACGCAGCCGGTCGCGGACATCGCTGCCGGGGTAGGGCCCTTCCCTCAGCCGGGGCTTGACGATGCGGTCGCTGACGTCGTCGTCGGGAGGGACGCCGATGAACAGGTTGCCCTCGAACCCGCCCATGAACGCCACACCCTGACCCACGTGCTGCCGGTTGTCGCGGTAGGAGCTCTCCTGGCCGGGGCTGTCTGCCGGGAGCTCGCCTCCAGATCCGGGCGAGCCGTCCGTACCGGAGTTCACCGCGGGCCCCCGGTGTCACCGATCCGCTTGTCGCCCGACACATTGTCGCCGCCGCCCCAGTGCTGGTTGGTGCCGTGGTACGTGGAGGCCCCGCCGTTGTACGTGAGATCCCGTCCGACGTTCCCCATGACGGCGACGCCTTCGCCCACATGCTGTGTGTTGCCGTGGTACTGCGCACCCGGTGTCGCCGCCGGGCCCTGTTCCCGCCCGTCGGCCGGGGTGGGCGGGGCCACGGGCTCCTCACGTGGCAGCACCCCGGCCTGTACGAGGTTTCCTGAAGGTGAGGGGACATACAGCCAGGCCCGTTGAACGAAAGGCTTCCCCTCCACGGTGGCCGGGACTTCCACGCAGCGGTCAGGGTGCAGCCGGGTGTACGCGCCGAGCACGACGTCCTCGTAGACACGCTGGGAGATGACTGCCGCCAGATGCGTGACCTCCTCGCTCGCCGCGGCCAGGATGGCCTTGACCGGGCGCGAGTCGAGCAGCCGATGGGTGTCGTTGCGAGCGGTCGCGTTGCCGTCGCCGGGGCCGTCCGTGTCCAGCACGGGCCCCACGTGCACGCTGGCCCGGAGCCGGATGCGCGGGCCCACGGACTGCCTGTTGTACGCGCCGAGGGTGTCGTCCAGTACCCCCAGGAACGGCCAGAGCACGAAGGGCAGCAGCGCTGGGTCGAAGCCGAACACCACACCGTCCCCGGTGTTGGCCGGAAAGCGCTTGGCGGCGCGCAGTTCGTGGAGGTCAGCCCGGTCCAGCGCACGGTCGACGAGTTCGGGGATCAGCTGGCTGACCGGTCCGTGCTGCACGGCGGGAAGCCCGGTGAAGTCCTTCGCGTCGACGGCGAACAAGGCGCGGTATGGCGGCAGTGGGCGGCTCTCGGCGTACGGGGTCGGAACGGGAGCGGACATGGCTGATCTCCTCGCGAACGGATTTTGACGAGCGATGACGTAGCCGGTGGTCGGCTGCGTCGAGGTTCCGTCGGTTCCGTTCGTCGGACTGCACAGCACAGGGCAGTTCGCGGGTGTCCCACGTCACAGCGTGGGCGCATTCACCGGGGGGCGGGCGTAGGGAGGAGCGGACGGGCGGCGGCTCCCGGTCCGGTCGTCGCCCAGTCACGCAGGACCTGCATGTTTTTGACGACGATCGTCCTCCGGGCTGTCTCTACCGCCCCGGACGCGCGCAGCAGTTGCAGCCCGCTGATGACCGCGTTGCGGGTCACTCCCGTCGCTTGTGCGATCTCCTCCTGGCTCAGACCGGTCAGCCGTACGACCTCCGGCCTGTCGCCGGGAGCGGTGAGTTCGACCAGTCTCAGCAGCGCTCGGGCCAGCCGGGTAACCAGCGGAAGCGTCAGGAGTTCGGTGCGGTGGGCGTCGGATTCCTGCAGCCGGGAAAGAGCCTGCCGCATCAAGTCCATGACGAGCCCCCGCTGTTCGATGAACCGGCGGAACCGCTCCGCTTCCAGCACGACTGCCGTGCAGGAGGTCAACGCGACGACCTCCGCGGTGCGCAGGGTGCCGTGGAAGACGGACACCTCGCCCAGCAGATCGCCCGGACCGCGGAAGGCCAGCCAGGTCACGGCCCCGCCCGGCTCCCGGCACACGACCTTGGCGAGCCCCTCGGTGAGCGCGAGCAAATGCGTTCCCGCGGAGCCCTGCCGCAGCATCACGCTGCGTTCGGGGAAGGTGCGGGGCACTCCTTGACCTCGTAGTTCGTGCCATGTCTCGTCCGAAAGCACCCGTCGCCTTCCCCTGCATCCAGTACGTGGCCCCGCCCTGCCCCGTACGCGACTCGTCGAGTCCTGCTCGCCACGAGTTGTACGCCGCCTCGTCGGCGTTTGGCCACGCACCGACCGGCCTTGTTCTCATAACGAGCGGTGTCCGCCCACGGGTACACGGGGCCGAACGCGTCCTGCTGGTCCGGAGCCGGATCCTCCGTGCGCGGCCCGTAGTTGGTGCCCTTCCTCTTCGCCACCCGGGAGACCGCGCCGGTCGCCGCGATGGTGGCTCTTCCCGATCGCCGGCTGTGAGGTCAGACGGAATGGAGGAGGCGGGGCCGGTGACGGGGCGGTTGACGGAATCCCCATTCCCCGCCATGTTCAGCCACCCCTTCGCCACCGATCACATTCAAGCCCTTTTTCAATCGGAATAATTTGTTCCGGTTGTTTGGCGGTTCGGCTATTTATTCATATCAGCCCACCGCAAGAGTGCCCTTTTGGGGGACGGCGGCGGCTCACTCCGTGAGCCTATGATCATCGACGTTCCAGGGAGCCGTGAAATTCCATCGACCCTGATGTCTGGGTCGCCAGGGGGCGGGAAACGGCGAGCGGAACACATGGGAAGAACGAGATAGCTGCAGGCCAGAGCGGAAAAGGGGAAAATATGAGCGCGTTTCAGAACGGTGTAACGGCATCCTCGCTCAGTGGTGTGTGCTGGGTGAAGAGCTCTGCCAGCAACCCGGCCGGGGGCGACTGCGTACGCTTCGCGGAGCTTCCGAACGGTGAGGTGGCAATGAGCAACTCGCGTTTCCCGGACGGTCCGGCACTGGTGTTCACCCGCTCGGAGATCGCGGCCCTTCTGATCGGTGCCCGCCAGGGTGAATTCGACAATATGGCCGTCTGAGCCGGGAAGCCCCTGGCCGCGGTCGGTTGTATGACATCCTCGCCTTGAGGAGCTTGTGAGCAAGCTGGTGATCAAGGGGGGAAAGTTGGGCGGTCAGCAACTTTTCGCGGTATCGGACGACGGCAAGCCGTCTGGATCGTCAGCTGGTGCAGGTCGGGTACTCGGGGCTCGCCTGCGCCAGCTGCGCGAGGAGAACAATCTCCGTCTCTCCGACGTGGTGCGGGCCGGAGTTGTCGGTTCGGTCGCGACGCTGAGCCGTATCGAGAACGCGCTCACTCCCCAACGCGAAGAGAAGGTGCTCGCGTTGGCGCGGCACTACGGCGTCAGCGACACCGAGTCCCTGGAGATCATGTGTGAACTCGCCAGGAAGTCGCGGGTCGATGGCTGGTGGTCCGCCTTTCACGATGCGGTGCCCGGCTGGATGGAGCGGCTGGTCAGTGTGGAGGCTCTGGCCAAGTCCGTTCGTACGTACCAGATGCAGTACATTCCGGGGCTGGTGCAGACGGCTCCGTACACTCGCGCCCTGATGCAGGCCCACCAGGACCCGGTGATGAACACGGCCCAGGTCCAGCGCAGCATCGAGCAACGGGTCGAGGTCCGCCGCATTCGGCAGAGCACCCTTCAGAGCCCGTCGCCGCCGCAGTATTACGCGGTTATGGACGAGAGCGTCCTCATGCGGCGGGTGGGCGGTGCGGCCGTCATGCGTGAACAGCTGCGCCACCTGTACAACCTGGAGGAGAACCGGGAGAACGTGCACCTGCGCGTCATCCCTGTCAGCCGGGGGGCCGAAGCCCTCCCGCCCGCCGGTTCCATAACGTACCTCTCCTTCCCGGCCGGCCGGGAAGCGGACATGCTGTACCTGGAGGTGCCCGACGGCGGCACCTACGTGACGAATCCCGGTGACATGTCCCGCTACAAGATCGCGCTGACGCGTCTTTGGGACTTGGCGGCGGGCCGTGCCGATTCCATGGCGCTCCTGGAGAAGCACATCAAGGAGCTGCAGGAATGACGGCCCGGACGGCCCGGCCGCACTCCGGATGAGCCCGGCGGCTCAGGGCACGCGGCCCACACCTCCGTACTCGATCCATTCGTTCTCCGCCTGAAGCGGCACGAGGCCGCTGCCGGGGCGCCAGCGGGACACGTCTCCGAGGTCCCCGATGATTTCCAGCCCGTCGAAGAATCGTTCAACCTGTTCGATCGACCGGACCCTCCCCCATTTCCCGTCGGTGACCCGCCGCATCAGCGCCGTCACTTCTTCCCGTAGCCGCGGATCGTCGCTCGCCAGGTGACAGAGGACGAGATAGCTGCCGGAGGGAAGCCTGTCGATCACGTTCCGGACGAGTCCCCACGGGTCTTCCTCATTGCGGAGGCAGTGCAGGACCGAGACGAAGAGGGCCGCAGCTGGGCGGTCGGGCCGGTACAGTTTCAGTTTTTTCGCACGGTCGAAAATTTGATCCGTACACAGCATGTTGGCATTGATGACGGCGGTGTACTTGTTCTCCTCCAGCATCATGCGGCCGTGCGCCAGGACTATGGGGTCGTTGTCCACGTACATCACACGTGCGTTCCGGCTTACGCGCTGAGCGACCTGATGGACATTGTTCTGCGTCGGTAAACCAGACCCATGGTCGATGTACTGGTCGACCTCTCCGGTGTCGGCGATGTACTTCACCGCTCTTTCGAGGAATCGCCGGTTGGTCAGTGCGATCTGCTGAGTGCTCGGAGCGATGCGCAGCAGCTCCTCGCAGGCCGCCCAGTCGGATTCATAGTTGTCGGTGCCGCCCAGCAGATAGTCGTACATTCGTGCGACGCTGGCCTTGGTGACGTCCACATGAAACCCCCGCTGTCATATGCCAGCACGATATCCCATCGTCATGGAACGCCGCATGACACGTGTGGCGTTTGCAGGCGTTCCATGCTAGGGAGTAATCGCCTGCCCAAACCAGCGGAACAGTGGGCCAGAACCCGAAAGTGAATTTATTCCGGACACCCTGGAATCCCATGACGCAACCACAGAGACGGCTCCTGCGTCTTCCCTGAAATGGCCGACGCCCCGGAGCGCAGGAGCTACGGGGCGTTGACCTGTGAAATGACGGAGGAGTACCGCACCGGCCCGCCGGTCCGCGCGGCGCCCTCGGGGCACTGCCCGGGGCATGAGGTCAGGCGGGGCGACGAGGGGACGGCTGCGGGCTCATGAAGCGCGGCTCAATCCCGCCCCTCGCTGTCCCGCTTGTCGGGTTCCGACTTCACAGACAGGGCCAAGACGCTGTATTGGGCGAGGAGGTTGTGCTGGACGTCGTCCCACAGTGGACGGAACTGTTCCGGGCGCCCGCCGAGGAGGCGGACGAGCAGCGCCGTGTCGTCCCAGTCGGTCATGGAACCGCCGCTGAGGACAGTCTCCAGGCGCCGTGCCTTCCGGGCATCGAGTGGCGTGACGAGTGGGGTGCCGAGCCTGATGTCGTGCGGCACGTCGAGCGGGGCGTCGTCAGGCCAGGGACGCCCGAGGCCGGTGAGGGGCGGACGCCCTGCGGAAAGATGCAGGCCGCGCAGTGCGGCGTGGAACCGCGCCAGGGCAGTGGCGCCGTCGCGCGAGGTGCTGGGGGTCCGGCCCTTCGCCCACACCCACAGGGTGCGGAAGTCTTCGGGCTGGCCGCCGAGGACGGTGACGAGGGTGAAGACCGCCGGCCACTCGGGAAGCCGCTCTCCGCTCAGCAACCGGGCGAAGGTGGTGGCCGGCACCCCTGCCTGGTCGGCCACCGCACCCACGGTGCGGCCGCTCGCGTGCAGCACGTAGCTCACGGCGGCGCCCAGCTGCTGCCGACTGGAACGGAGCGGGGCGACATCCTCCTGGGCCCCCGAAGCTCCCGGCGGCTCGGCGACCGCATCGTCGCCGCCCGGGGCAGACGGCGACGATGCGCCGGGAACGGTGGCCTCCCGCCACCTTCTGCGCGCCGCGTCGAGACTGACCCGCATCGCCCGTGTGATCGAGTCCCAGGATGGTCCGTCGCGCCGCGCGTCGAGCAGGGCGTGCTTGTCCCGTAAACGCTGGGCTTGCCTTCTGCACGAGGGCTGGCAGTAGGTCTGAGGCCGGCCGGGTCCGAGCCGCCGCCGGAATTGCTTCAGGCATTCCTCATAACCGCACAGGACGTCCACGTATCCGTTCTCCCGGGAACGTGCCTCGGGCTGAGTCACGTCACTCTCCATTTCGTCCAGGTGTGGCCGGGAGAGAAACTCCTCGGCCCGATCAGGCGAAAGCCGGGGGGACCTGTCAGCAGATCGACCCCGGCTCAGGTGTCAGCGGCGGCAGTACCGCTGGTAGACCAGGACGGTCCGGTCGGCGGCGCAGGCAGCCGCCAGCGCCCAGAGGGTGCCCGGCTGAACCGCCCTCTCCTCCAGCGAGACGACCGCGAACAGGGGAATCAGGGCCAGTGAGGCCCACTTCACCCGGACGGAGAAAAGGCTGATCCTCGTGTTTCGAGGTTGCGGGAAAGCCGGGAGGGTAACCTCGGCCAGGTGGGGCTGCACGGCGATGTGCAGCCGCCGGATAAGGTGTTGCATTTGTTTTCTCCTACGCTGGAGATACTGACGAATCGGCAACGCTGCGCGGGGGGTTCTGAATGGCCTCAGGCCCCCCGCATTCGCGACACAGGAAAGCTACCCCGCGTCCGGTGAGTGCGTGGATCGGGAACGCAATGAAAACGAGCGGTGAAAACTGAGAGCGATCGACTCGCGAGCGTTGGCGTCGTACTTCAGCGGAACCGTGATTCACGCTTCCCTGTGTCTGATCATTTGAATGTCGAAAATGATCAGATCCCGAAATTGAGTACCCGCGAAATGTGACTCGACTCACACGGCTCTTGATCCTTGGGGGTCGGCTATGCCCGCATATGGGAACCGGCGTGCGTTGCCGCTGTAACCGGAATCTCCGGGGACCGGTCTCCACAGCCCTTAGCTGTCCTCTCGGCGTACGGGAAAGTCTCGCCGCCGATGACATGTCGGCCTTCTGCGACCTGCTGGTCCTCTGTTGTCTCACCGCGACGTCACCCGGGATCAGTCTCAGGCCGATGCCGTTCCCCCGGCGGAACGATGAGTTTCCCGCGCCGTGCCGGTCTGTACGCGTGAGACCGAATCAGGGAAGGCTGGCACCATGCGGAAACTGATCTACGGCATGAACCTGACGCTGGACGGCTACATCGCCGCGCCCGGCGACGACATCGGCTGGAGCGTGCCCAGCGACGAGCTGTTCCAGTTCTGGTCCGACCAGTTGCAGGCGACCGGCCTGACGCTGTACGGGCGCAAGCTGTGGCAGACGATGAGCTCCTACTGGCCGACCGGCGACCAGCAGCCCAACGCCACTCCGGCGGAGGCCGAGTTCGCGCGCCGCTGGCGGGACATGCCGAAGGTGGTGTTCTCTTCGACGATCGACACGGTCGACTGGAACACCCGCCTGGTCACCGGCGACGCGGTCGCCGAGATCACCCGGCTCAAGGCCGGGGACGGCGGCCCGATGGACATCGGCGGCGCGACGCTCGCCGGGGCGGCCATGCGGGCCGGGCTGATTGACGAGTACGTGCTGGCCACCGCGCCGGTCCTGGTGGGCGGCGGCACGCCGTTCTTCTCCGTGCTGGACAACTGGGTGAACCTCAATCTGGTGGAGACGCGGACGTTCCCCGACGGCGTGGTGCTGACCAGGTACGAGACGAGGCGCTGAGCAGCTTCCCGCTGTCACCCGGCTGAATATGGGTGTGTCCTCTCACCGGCGTGGCCCTGGAAGGCCGTGCTGATGCCGCCAGCCGGGCCGTGGCGGTGCCTGGCGACGATCAGACCGGGCCTCTCCCGCGCGGGGCAAATCGCGTCGTAGGCGCCCTCCCGGGGCGGAAGGACGGCGAGGTCGGCGCTACCGCTCGCCCCAGGGCCATTTCCCGCCGCCCGCCCCGGGCCATCCCCCCCGTCCGTGCCCGGAAATTCCCCGCCGGAACGTGTGGACGGCTCCCCGCGGGCCGGTCCGGGCAGGATCCCGGCGGTCGGTCCGGACGACCCGTCGGCCGCGGTGGCGGGTTCCTCGCCGACGGCGGCCCCGGTCCTTCGCCGACGGCCCGGACGGGGTGATCCCGCCCCGGCGCGCGGCACCTCCTCGTCCCACCACCCGATGTCTTTGGCCGCCTCCCGCACGGCCTCGTGCTCGCGGGCGAGCATGCCGTGGGCCTCGCGGAGCGTGGCGTCGACCTGGCCGAGGGCGTCGTCGTCCGCGTCAGCCGAAGGGGCGGGGAGGGCGGCATCGGTACTCCACAGGCTGTGCACCGTCCGTGACATCGTGGCGGAGGCCCGGCAACTCCGCGTCCGGACACATGAGCTGACGTGCCGCCAGATCGGCAACGCGCTGCGCCCTGCCCCGCTCGGCCTCGGCCCGCCAGTCGTGGACGCAGATCGTCCGTCTGCCGCCAGGCCCGCACGAGTCGGCCGCGCCGGCCGGAGCCGGGGCGTACAGGCCGGAGCCGGGGGCGCACGGGCCGCCTCCCGCAACGGCCTGAGCGGCCCGAGCCGTGCGGCGACCTCCCGCCCGGTCTCGTGGGGGAAAACCCGGTTCCGGGTGCGTCGCGGCGTCCGGCAAGGCGTTCGCGGTATCCCCGTCGCTGATCAGTGCCGCGCTCGTCGTGGTGATCACCGTGGTCACGTAGACGCTGACCGGTGCCGAGCGGGCGCGCCCGGGGAGAGGTGGTGCGCGAAGCCGCCGGGGACGGGAACAGCCCCCGGTCCGAATACTTCGGACCGGGGGCTGGACGGTAGGCCGTGTGGGACTCGAACCCACAACCAACGGATTAAAAGTCCGCTGCTCTGCCAATTGAGCTAACGGCCCTTGGCGGATCACCCCTGAGCATAGCCCGCCGGGGCCCGGTGGCCGATCGGGTATCGGCCACCAAGCCCCGGCAGGGCGAAAATCCGCGGACCTTCAGCAGGTCCCGGGGCTCAGCTGTCAGCCGTTGCGCTTCCAGCGGGGCTTGTCGTCGCGACGGCCGAACGAGCCGCTGCTGGAGCCACGGTGGTCGTCACGACGGCCGGTCGGGCGGTCGCCGCCGCCGGAGCGGTAGCCGCCGGTGGAGGGGCGCTCGTCGCGGCGGTCACGGTTGAACGGGCGGTCGCCGCCGCCGGAGCGGAAGCCGCCGGAGGGGCGGTCGTCGCGGCGGTCGCGGTTGAAGGAGGGGCGGTCGTCGCGGCGCTCGAAGGAACGGCCACCACGGTCGTCCCGGCGGTCGTCACGACGGTAGCCGCCGCGGTCGCCGCCCCGGTTGTCCCGGCGCTCGAAGTTGCCCCGGTCGTCCCGGCGGTCGTCACGGGCAGCGGGCTGCTCCGGTACGGAAGCGGCGGCCTCGATCGCGGCCTCCGCCTCGGCGGCGGCCTCGGCCACCGCGGCCTCGGGGTCCTCGCCCCGCTCGCGCGCGGCGCGGGCCACCAGGCGGTCGGCCTCCTCGCGCAGCTCACCGGCGCGGCGCTGGACGCGCTCCAGCTGACGGGTCAGCTCGGCGGCCTCGCGCTCGGCCTGACGGGCCGCGTTGGCGGCGGAGTCGGCCTGGACCTCGGTCAGCGAACGGGCACCGGTGATCTCGGCGACCTCCGGGTCGAAGGCACCCGCGCCGCCCACGATGTGACGCGAGGCGTCGACGCCCGCGTCCTCCATCAGGCGGAAGATCTGACGGCGCTGGTGCGGCAGCGCCAGCGAGACCACGACACCGGACTTACCGGCGCGGGCGGTACGGCCCGAGCGGTGCAGGTAGTCCTTGTGGTCACCGGCCGGGTCCACGTTCAGCACCAGGTCGATGCCGTCGACGTGGATACCGCGGGCGGCGACGTCGGTCGCGACGAGCGCGTTGACGTAACCGTCCTTGAAGTCGGCGAGCACCCGGGTACGGGCGCCCTGCGTCATGCCGCCGTGCAGCGCGTCCGCCTTGACGCCCGCCTCGACGAGCTGCTCGGCGATGCGGTCGGCGCCCAGCTGGGTGCGGACGAAGATGATGGTGCGGCCCTTGCGGGCGGCGATGGCGGAGGTGACCGGCGCCTTGTCCTTCGGCTTCACGACGAGGACGTGGTGCGTCATGGTCGTGACGTTGCCCTGGGCGCTGTCGACCTCGTGGCTCACCGGGTTGTTCAGGTAGCGCTTGACCAGCGTGCCGATCTCGTTCTCCATCGTGGCGGAGAAGAGCATGCGCTGACCGCCGGCCGGGATCTGGTCGAGCAGCTCGGTGACCTCGGGCAGGAAGCCCAGGTCGGACATCTGGTCGGCCTCGTCGAGGACGGCGACCTGGACGTTCTCCAGGGAGCAGGCGCCCCGGTTGATGATGTCGCGCAGTCGGCCCGGGGTGGCGACGAGGACGTCGACACCGCGCTCCAGCGCGTAGATCTGGTTGCCCATCGACGTACCGCCGCAGACGACCTTCATCTTCAGGCCGAGCACGTCGCCGTACGGCTGGAGCGCGTCCGCGACCTGCATCGCGAGCTCACGGGTCGGGGTGAGGATGACGGCGCGGGGCTTCTTCTTCTCGGTGTGCCCGTCGGCCAGCGCGGCCAGGGTCGGCAGACCGAAGGAGAGCGTCTTGCCGGAGCCGGTACGGCCGCGGCCCAGGATGTCCTTGCCGGCCAGGGCGTCCGGGATGGTCGCGGCCTGGATCGGGAACGGCGCCGTCACGCCGTTCTGCGCGAGCTTGCGGACGATGCCCTCGGGCAGGCCCAGGTCGGCGAAGCCGATGGTCGGCTCGGCCGGAGCGTCCGAGCTGTCATCCGAGTCGTTGTCGCTCTCGGCCTGCTCGACGCGCTCGGTCTGCTCGACGCGCTCGGCGGTGTCGGCGTTCTTGGCTTCTTCGGTGATGACGGTCTGCTCGACCTGCTCGACGTCTTCGACGTTCTCGGGCAGGACGGAACGGTCAGAACTGGAAATTGACATGCGAAATGCGAAACCTTCCGGAGTCTCGGCACGCGCCCGTAACTCCGTGATTCGCAATTTCGACCGCCTCAATGCGGTCCAGCCACGGCAAGGGAGAGTACGCGCCACACGGCGCGCTTCTGTTTCGGCGCCGGGCAATGGGATCAAACGATCTACTACCATACGCACTCCTCCCCACATCGCGCAAACCGGCCGTCCCGTGACCCGCGCTACACCGGCTCCACCTGGGGCGAAGCCGCGGGCGTCCGCAGCGGCGCCGGTCCCCGCTCGTACCTCAGCACCTCGCCGTGGAGCCACGCCGCGGGCGAGACGGACGGCGCCGGCGGGGTTCCCGGCTCCTCCGGCTCGGGGGAGACCGGCGGCTCGGGCACTTCCGGCCCGGACGACTCCGGGGGCTCGGGCTTCTGAGGCTGAGGCGCCCCGCCACCCGCCCCCGCGGGCGCGGGCCCCGGCGCCGGTGCGCCCCGGGGCGGCTCCGTACCGCCACCCGCCCCCGCGCCGGTCCCGCCGCCCGCCCCCGCGCCCCCGGGCGCGGCCGGGGAACCGGCGGACGCGCCCGGCTCCGGAGAGCGCGCGGCCTCCCGCTCCGCATGTGCCTCCGCCCCGCCCACGGCCCGGACCCGCCCGGTGCCCGCCACCGTGCCGCCGTCCGGCCGCGCGGCGCTCCCGCCATGTCCGGGCGACGGTGACGGCGACGGTGAGGGGGAGGGCCTGGCGGAGCCCTCGCCGATGCTCATGCAGCCGGTGGACGCGGCGACCGTCACGGCGACGACGGCCGCCCAGCGTGCGGGTACGGGCAATGGGCGCACGGGAAGCACCTCCGGGGTACGGGGAAGGGACGGGAAGCGGCGCGGAAGCGGGGAAGGGGAGGGGGTGAGGGGATGTAGGGGGAGAGGGGATGAGAGGAGCTGCGCGGAAGGGAGAGAAAGGGGCGCCGTGCCCAACTCCCACCACCCCGCCGGGGACACGCCCCACCCCGCCCCGACCCGCATGGAGGACACCCCGGAAGCGGCCCCTCGCGACCGGCGTTCCCCGACCCGCCCGGAATCGGCGCCGCTCGCGGAGAATGGCCCTGTGCTGGAGATGACGCGAGAAGCCTTCGAAGAGCTGGTGGCCGACGCCCTGGACACGATCCCGCCCGAACTGACGCGGATCATGGACAACGTGGCGGTCTTCGTGGAGGACGAGCCACCGGCGGACGACCCCGAGCTCCTGGGGCTCTATGAAGGGACTCCGCTCACGGAACGGGGCGAGTGGTACGCCGGGGTCCTCCCGGACCGCATCTCGATCTACAAGAACCCGACGCTGCGCATGTGCGAGACACCGGACGAAGTGGTCCACGAGGTCGCAGTGACCGTGGTCCACGAGATCGCCCACCACTTCGGCATCGACGACGAGCGCCTCCACGAACTGGGCTGGGGCTGATCCCGGACCGGCCGGGAGGGCGCGGCGGAGCCGCTGCCGTGACGCCGTCCGCACTGCCTCCGCGACGGCGCCCGCACCGCCTTCCGGGCAACGCCCGCGTCGCCTCCGCGTGCACGCCGTAAACCGTTTTGGCGATAGCCGCCGCCATCCCATATGCTTCTCACGTCCCCGACGCACCGGAAGGTGCGCAGGTGGGCCCTTAGCCCTCATCGTCTAGTGGCCCAGGACGCCGCCCTTTCAAGGCGGTAGCACGGGTTCGAATCCCGTTGGGGGCACGCTTTACCGTGTGCGAGACTTGTCTCGCACACTAGCTTGGTCCTGTGGAGCAGTTTGGAGTGCTCGCCACCCTGTCAAGGTGGAGGCCGCGGGTTCAAATCCCGTCAGGACCGCTGCAGCTCCTGGTGAGCTGCGTGGCTGGGTAGCTCAGTTGGTACGAGCGATCGCCTGAAAAGCGATAGGTCGCCGGTTCGATCCCGGCCCCAGCCACCACCCGAAGGCCCCGTCCGATGGACGGGGCCTTCGCCGTGTCAGATCTCCTCCCGGTCCGCCGCGTTCGTGCCCGCCCGGCCGCGCCACGCCCGTACCGCGAGAATCACCAGCACCACTGCGACCACGGCCACCAGGGTGATGGCGTCCGGCACCTGCTCGCCGACGCGCTGGGCCCACTGCTCGACGGCGAACGAGTCGTCCACGTTCAGCAGTCCGGGCAGCGCGGTCGTCCCGTCGTACACGAGGAACAGCACGCCGAGGGCGATGAAGAAGAGGCCGGACAGCAGGCTCGTGGTGTGCAGCTCGAAGCGGCCGAGCCGGAAGGCCCGGCCGCGCAGCCAGGCCCGGCGCCCCAGGTCGAAGCGTTCCCAGAGCAGCGCGAGCACGAAGAGCGGCACCGCCATGCCCAGGGCGTAGACGGCGAGCAGCAGCCCGCCGTAGACCGGGCTGCCGCTGACCGCCGCCACGGTGAGGACGCTGCCGAGGATCGGGCCCGCGCAGAAGCCGGCCAGACCGTAGACCGCGCCCAGGGCGTAGACCGATACGGCGGTGGTGGGGCGGATGCGGCCGCTGAGGGCGGCGATCCGGCGCGAGGCGAAGCCCAGGCCGATGATCTGGGCGATGCCGAGCGCGATGATCAGCCAGCCGGCGCCGAGGACGAGCGCGTCCCGGTGCTGGTAGAAGAGCCGCCCGGCGAACGAGCCCGCCGCGCCGAGCGGGACCAGGGTGGTGGCCAGCCCGGCGTAGAAGATGCCGGTGCGGGCCAGCAGGCGCGAGGTGGAGTCGACGGAGTAGGCGAAGAAGGCGGGCAGCAGCAGGGCGCTGCACGGGCTGACCAGGGCGAGCAGCCCGCCGAGGAAGGCCGCGAAGTAGCCGATGTCCGCGGTCACTTCGGGCCGTCCGTGGCCTTGTCCGCGGGGTTCTTCCCGGCGCCCTTCCCGGTGTCCTTCTCCGTGACCTTCTCCGTGCCCTTCGCGTCCTGTCGCGAGCGGGCAGTCTTGGCGGCTGCGTCGATGGCCTGGGTGAAGGTCTCCATGGGCTGGGCCCCGGCGATCGGGCGGCCGTTGACCAGGAACGACGGGGTGGAGGTCGCGCCGATTCCGTACCCCTGCTCCTGGTCCTTCGCCACAGCGGCGGAAGCGGCGGAGCTGTCCGCGTCCCGGACGAAGCGGCCGAGGTCCGCGACCCCGGCCTCCCGGGCGAGCGCCTTCAGCCGGTCCTTGCCGAAGCCCTTCTCCTTGGCCCCCTCGGCGTACGCGGCGGCGTGGAACTGCCAGAAGCGGCCCTGCTGTCCGGCGGCCCAGGCGGCGCGGGCAGCGGCCTCGGACTCGGCGCCGAAGATCGGGAAGTTGCGCCACTCGATGCGCAGGGTGCCGTTGTCGACGTACTTCTTCACCAGGGCGGGCTCGGTGTCGCGGGCGAACTTTCCGCAGTAGCCGCACTTGAAGTCGGCGTACTCGATCAGGACCACGGGCGCGTCGGCGCGGCCCTGCGCGAGCTTGTCACCGGCGTCGCGGCGGGCGAGCTTCTCCAGCTCCGGATAGACACCGGCGTCCGGCTCGGCGCTGACGTCGGCGACCGAGGAGGAGCCGGAACGCGTCTCGTCGGGGGCGGTGGCCCGGTACGAGACGAAGCCGAGCAGGGCGGCGGCGAGGATGACCCCGGTGCCGTAGAGCACCGGCTTGCGGGACGAGGACCGGCGTGCGGACGGGGACGTGGGCATGCGTGACTCCGTGCTGGTGAGTGTCAGGAAGGAAGGAAAGAGGGGGAGGGTGGGGCGGGGCGGCCTACACCCTCAGCACGGAGAGCTCGACGGGCGTGGGCGCGGCGGCCACGGGCGCGCCCTGCCGCAGCCGGGCGGGCGGGTGGACCGGCGCTTCCCCGGTGGTGGCGGGCAGCCCCCATCCGGTGAGGCCGGGCGCCTGGTCGTACGCGGAACGGGACCGGCCCGGGAGGGCGGGGGCGTCGTCGTGCTTCCTGGTGCGGCCGCAGCCCGGGAGCGGACGCCGGTCGGAGTCCGTCGCGACCACCGGTGCGTCCGCGTCCGCGTCCGCGCCCGCGACCACCGCCGTGTCCGCGCCCGCCGTCGCCGCGATCATCGCCGCAGGTGCCACGGGTGCCACGAGGGTGGCAGGTGCGACAGGTGTGGCGTGTGCGACAGGTGTGGCGTGTGCGACAGGTGCGGCGGTGCCGTCCGCGTCAGTCCTTCCCGGTCCGCAGAACAGCCCCAGTACGACCGCGAGCACCGCCGTCAGGCAGTACCACTGCGTACGGGACACGGCGACCGGCCTTTCCGGACGGGGGCAACGGCTGGTGAGCTGCCCGAAATGGTACGTGCTGTGATCCAGCCGCTCCGAGGGGTGCCCGGGAGGTGACCCGCACCGCACGAAATGCGTTCGCCGATCCTTGTGCCCGGGTGAGATCCTGGGCTCCGTATGTCTACTTCCTTCGCTGATCTCCAGAACCGGCTCGGAGAGATCTCGCTCCGCGACGCGCACCGGCTCGGCCGCCGTCTCGAAGGGGCGCGCCGCATCCGCAAGCCCGAGGCCCGGCAGGCGGTGCTGGACGAGATCGCCGCCGAGACCGGCAAGGCGGCCGAGCGGCTCTCGCTGCGCGCCGCCCGCGTGCCCGCCGTGTCGTACCCGGAACAGCTTCCGGTCAGCCAGAAGAAGGACGAGATCCTTGAGGCGATACGCGACCACCAGGTCGTGATCGTCGCCGGGGAGACCGGCTCCGGCAAGACCACGCAGATCCCGAAGATCTGCATGGAGCTGGGGCGCGGTGTCCGGGGCATGATCGGGCACACCCAGCCGCGCCGGATCGCGGCCCGTACGGTCGCCGAGCGCGTTGCGGACGAGCTGAAGACGCCGCTGGGCGAGGCGGTCGGCTGGAAGGTCCGCTTCACCGACCAGGTGAACCCCGACGCGACGTTCGTGAAGCTGATGACGGACGGCATCCTCCTCGCGGAGATCCAGACCGACCGCGAGCTGCGCGCCTACGACACGATCATCATCGACGAGGCGCACGAGCGGTCGCTGAACATCGACTTCCTGCTCGGCTATCTGGCCCGGCTGCTGCCCAAGCGCCCGGACCTGAAGGTCGTCATCACCTCCGCGACGATCGACCCCGAGCGCTTCGCCCGCCACTTCGGCGACGCCCCGATCGTCGAGGTCAGTGGGCGTACGTATCCGGTCGAGGTGCGCTACCGCCCGCTTCTGGAGGAGGACGGGGACGACGCCGACCGGGACCAGATCACCGCGATCTGCGACGCCGTCGACGAGCTCCAGTCCGAGGGGCCCGGCGACATCCTGGTCTTCCTCTCCGGCGAGCGCGAGATCCGTGACACCGCTGACGCGCTGAACAAGCGGAACCTCCGGCACACCGAGGTGCTCCCGCTGTACGCCCGGCTCTCGCACGCCGAGCAGCACCGGGTGTTCCAGCGCCACACCGGGCGGCGGATCGTGCTCGCGACCAACGTCGCCGAGACCTCGCTGACCGTCCCCGGCATCAAGTACGTGATCGACCCGGGCAGCGCCCGTATCTCCCGCTACAGCCACCGCACCAAGGTCCAGCGACTGCCGATCGAGCGGATCTCGCAGGCCAGCGCCAACCAGCGCAAGGGACGCTGCGGCCGTACGTCGGACGGCATCTGCGTCCGGCTGTACTCCGAGGACGACTTCCTGACCCGGCCGGAATACACCGACCCGGAGATCCTCCGTACCAACCTCGCCTCCGTCATCCTCCAGATGACCGCGGCCGGTCTCGGCGACATCGAGAGGTTCCCCTTCATCGACCCGCCGGACCACCGCAACATCCGTGACGGCATCCAGCTCCTCCAGGAGCTCGGCGCGCTGGAGCAGGGCGAGAAGGTCCCCGAGAAGGTCCCCGAGGAGGGCAAGGGAGAGGGAAGGAAGGGGCAGCGGCTCACCCCGCTCGGCCGGAAGCTCTCGCAGCTGCCCGTCGACCCGCGCCTGGCCCGCATGGTCATCGAGGCCGACCGCAACGGCTGTGTCCGCGAGGTCATGGTCATCGCGTCGGCGCTCTCCATCCAGGACCCGCGCGAGCGGCCCGCCGAGAAGCAGACGCAGGCCGACCAGCAGCACGCCCGCTTCAAGGACGAGACCTCCGACTTCCTGGCGTTCCTCAACCTGTGGCGGTACATCCGTGAGCAGCAGAAGGAACGCGGCTCCTCCAGCTTCCGCCGGATGTGCAAGCAGGAGTATCTGAACTTCCTGCGCATCCGCGAATGGCAGGACATCTACTCCCAGCTGCGCACGGTCGCCAAGCAGATGGGGATCGGGCTGAACGAGGACGACGCGCCGGAGCAGGCGGTGCACGTCTCGCTGCTGGCCGGGCTGCTCTCGCACATCGGGCTGAAGGACACGGAGAAGAACGAGTACCTGGGCGCGCGCAGCGCCAAGTTCGCGGTCTTCCCCGGCTCGGCGCTCTTCAAGAAGCAGCCGCGCTTCGTGATGTCGGCCGAGCTGGTCGAGACGTCCCGGCTGTGGGCCCGGGTCAACGCCAGGGTCGAGCCGGAGTGGATCGAGCCGCTGGCCCAGCACCTGCTCAAGCGCACCTACAGCGAGCCGCACTGGGAGAAGGACCAGGCGGCGGTGATGGCGTACGAGCGGGTCACGCTCTACGGAGTGCCGATCATTGCCCAGCGCAAGATCAATTTTGGCCGTATCGACGCCGAGACCTCCCGCGATCTGTTCATCCGCAACGCCCTGGTCGAGGGGGACTGGCGGACCCACCACCAGTTCTTCCACGACAACCGCAAACTCCTCGGCGAGGTCGAGGAGCTGGAGCACCGCGCCCGGCGCCGCGACATCCTCGTCGACGACGAGACGCTCTTCGACTTCTACGACCAGCGCATCCCCGAGCACGTGGTCTCCGGGGCGCACTTCGACTCCTGGTGGAAGCACAAGCGCCGGGACGAGCCGGACGCGCTGGACTTCGAGCGCTCGATGCTCATCAACGAGAAGGCCGGTGCCGTCACCAAGGACGACTACCCGGACTCCTGGCGCCAGGGAAAGCTCAAGTTCAAGGTGACGTACCAGTTCGAGCCGGGTGCGGACGCCGACGGGGTGACCGTCCACATCCCGCTCCAGGTGCTCAACCAGGTCACCTCCGAGGGCTTCGACTGGCAGATCCCGGGCCTGCGGGAGGACGTGGTCACGGAGCTGATCCGCTCGCTGCCCAAGCCGATCCGCCGTCACTACGTCCCCGCGCCGAACTACGCCGACAAGTTCCTCGACCGGGCTGTACCGCTCCAGGAGCCGCTGACGGTCACGCTGGCCCGTGAGCTTCAGCGGATGGTCGGCGTCCCGGTCGCGGCCGACGACTTCGACCTGGACCGCGTACCGGACCACCTGAAGATCACGTTCCGGATCGTCGACGAGCGGCGCCGCAAGGTCGCCGAGGACAAGGACCTGGAGGCGCTGAAGCTCACCCTGCGCCCGAAGGCCCGTCAGGCGCTCTCCCAGGCCGCCGCGGCCACCGCGGGCCCCTCGGGCGAGTCGATCGAGCGCTCGGGCCTCACGGACTGGACGATCGGCACGCTGAACAAGATCTTCGAGACCCGCCGGGCCGGACAGCCGGTGAAGGCGTACCCGGCCCTGGTCGACCAGGGCGCGACCGTCTCCGTACGGCTCTTCGACACCGAGGCCGAGCAGCAGCAGGCGATGTGGCTGGGCACCCGGAAGCTGATCATGCTGAACGTGCCGGTGAACCCGGCGAAGTTCGTCTCCGACCAGCTGACGAACCAGCAGAAGCTGGCCCTGTCCCGCAATCCGCACGGCTCCGTCCAGGCACTCTTCGAGGACTGCGCGACGGCCGCGGCCGACCGGCTGATCGGTGTCCACGGCGGCCCGGCCTGGGACGAGGAGTCGTACCGGAAGCTGTACGACAAGGTGCGCACCGATCTCGTCGCGCTGACCGAGCACACGGTGAAGCAGGTCCAGCAGGTGCTGGCCGCCTGGCAGTCCTGCGAACGGCGCCTGAAGGCGACCAGCAGCCTGGTCCTGGTCAACAACGTCACCGACGCCCGTGAGCAGCTCGCCGCCCTGATGCCGCCCGGCTTCGTCACGAAGACCGGGCTGCGCAGGCTGCCCGACCTGATGCGCTATCTGGTCGCCGTGGACCGGAGGCTCCAGCAGATGCCGACGGCCGCCCAGCGCGACACCACGCGCATGGAGAAGGTCCACGAGATGCAGGACGAGTACGCCTGGCTGCTCGAACAGCTGCCGCAGGGCAGGCCCGTGCCGCAGGAGGTCCTGGAGATCCGCTGGATGATCGAGGAGCTGCGGGTCAGCTACTTCGCCCACGCCCTGGGGACCGCGTACCCGGTCTCCGACAAGCGGATCGTGAAGGCGATCGACGCGGCGGCACCGTGACAAGGACCGACCGGGCGGGCTGTTTCGGGCCGTTTCGGGCGTGATCGGGCCGCCACCTTGAGTGAGTTCGACCTGGGCCTCTGACCTGCTGTACAGTCTGTCTTCGCAGCCAGCCGCAAGGCCGAAAGCGAAAAGCCTGGTCCTGTGGAGCAGTTTGGAGTGCTCGCCACCCTGTCAAGGTGGAGGCCGCGGGTTCAAATCCCGTCAGGACCGCAGTAACGAAAGCCCGGATCCTCCTGGATCCGGGCTTTCGTGCGTTCTGCCTCGCTGTCGGTGGTCCGTAGTGCGCGGGCCGAGGGTTCTGCCCCGTGCTCCCGCGCGACCTGTGCACCCGTGCCCGGTGTGTCCGTGGCCCGTCGCCCTGCCGTCGGCCGTTTCGTGCACGGCTCCCGGCTCCCGGCTCCTGGTTTCCTGCTTTCGGCCCTCGTGATCGTCCACGCGTCCACTCGTCCGCTCGTCCGCTCCTCCGCCCGTTGGCCCCTGCGCCTCGTTCTGGGGCCAACGGGCGGTCCGCCGCGCCGGATTCCGCCCCGGGCGGCTGAACGCGCCCACAGGGCCGCCGTGGGGCCTTCCGCGAGCCAGGGACGAAAGTCCCGGGGGTGGGTGACCAATGGCAGGCCGTTCCGCGCCTTCGCGGTGGCAGGCTCGTACTTGGCAAGGCTCGGGCAGTGTGACGGGAGTCACCAAAGGAGTTTTGCGGAGGGGTGACTTTACACCTGCCCTACAACTGACGAATTTAATATGTGCAATTGCACCGCTGGAGCGGGGGTGCCGGGAGACCGTTCCTGATCGCCCCGTCTGGTCTCATCGGCCGAGCTGAAACAGTCCCGAACAGACTCGCTCAAGCCCGCACCCGCTCCGATCAGAAACCGGACGCACGGTTTCCTGTGGCGGCCCGTATGCCTCTGTGAGGCCCTGTGCGGCTCCGTGCGGGCTTCCGTCGGCCGCGCCGGCCCGGGCGGCCCTCCGGCCGCCCGGTGGGGCGTCCCGCGCGCGGGCACAAAAAGATCGCGCTGGACTCGGCGGAGTCCAGCGCGATCGCATGACGCACCCGTATTGCATAGGTATGGCGCCCGTTGGGGCGGGCGCCCGTCATGTGGAGCTATGGGGTGGACCCTTACGAGTTGGGGGACTCGGCAGGCCCGGATGGAGCGGCGTGGCAGGGGTGTGTCAGGCCTCGCTGCGCTGCTGCGGAATACCCGCAAGCAGTGCGCGGACCTCTGCCTCGCGGTACCGGCGGTGTCCACCGAGCGTGCGGATGGACGTGAGCTTGCCGGCTTTGGCCCAACGGGTCACCGTCTTCGGGTCCACGCGGAACATCGTGGCAACCTCAGCCGGGGTCAGCAGCGGCTCGGCATCAGGGGTGCGAGCGGTCATGAGCGGCCTCCTCGGGAGAACCGAACCATCTCGGTTCTTTCCTCTAAATTCTGCACCTTGACCCGCGTTGCCCGAAATGGCGGACGCGGGCCGAGTCGGTTATAGGACGAACGGCTTGTCCTCGGCACTACAACTACACCATCCGTCCAGCCACGTCGGCCAAACCGATGGAATTGCCCTCCCAGGTGTTCATCAGCGACGGAAGCCGATGGACCATGCCATAGCGGACAGTTACTCCTCAGTGACGATCAGTCACAGAGTGATCAGGAGCCACCAGACCCCCCATAGCGCACAATGCGGAGCATTCCGCCCTTAGTTGGACGGAGAGAACCCACCCCGGGCTCCTTGTCCTATTTTGGCATGAGGAGTGGGGAAGGGCGCAAGAGCCCAGTTAGTGCCGTCCGTCACGCTTATGAGCCAAAGGCCCGGTTCGGGACGTAGGTCCCGCGACCGTAGAAGTGTGATTCTGCCTCTCCAGCCCCACAGATCACAGCGAATAGTCAGCGGGCCGCGGTGAACGCGTCGGCGGGCGCGGAGGATGCCCCGCTCGCGGCCCCGTCGTCGCGTCCGTCGCCCCCGCCTGCCGCCCCGTCCGCCAGGCCGCCTGTCGGGCCGTCAGTTCGCGAACTGACGGTCCCTGACCGCCCGCCAGCGCTCCGCCAGCCGCCCGTACGCCTCGCCCGCCGCCTCGGCGTCACCGTCCCGCAGTGCCGCGAGGCCCTCCGCCACATCGGCCGCCGACCGGTCCGCGGTGAGCTGCTCGGCCGGGAGCGCGTGCACCAGCCCGCCGTAGTCCAGCTCGACCAGGGCCCGCGGATGGAACTCCTCCAGCCAGCGCCCCACGTCGACGAGCCCCTCGGTCAGCGGGCCCTCCGCCATCGAGTCCCGCAGCGTCTTCAGCCCGCGGGCCAGCCGGCGGCGGGCCTGCACCATCGGTGTCCGGTACCGCAGCACCGGCGCCCCTCCGTCCTCGCCCGCCGCGTGTTCGCGCTCCTCGTCGGAGAAGAGCACGAACCAGCGCACCGGTACCTGCCAGAGCGAGGTGCGGATCCACGGCCTGGCGTCCGGGTTCCGCTCCGCCCACCGCTCGTGGTCCGCCCCCGCCTGCCCGCGCACCACCGGCGGCAGCATCGCGTCGAGCACCGGGCCCGGCAGCAGCTCCGCCAGTTCCTCCAGCGCCAGCCAGCCGCGCAGCCGGGTCCGCCACGGGCAGACGCACACCACTCCGTCGACCTCGGCGACGAACGCGTCCCCGCTCTCGTGCGCCGGTACGGCGGCTGGCGGGGTGGCTGCCAAACCGGCCAGCGAGCGGCGCAGTTCGTCCTGGGCCGTGGGCCTTCGGGACTGCCCGGCGTACCGGGCCCAGTGGGCGCGTTCGGACTCCGGGAAGGCGGCCAGCGGCTCGTACACCCGGAGATAAGACGCGTAAGGGACGACCACCGAAGACACCACCGACATGCAGCAGATCGTGTCACGCCCGTACTCCGCCGGGGGGTCATCCCGGGCATCACGGCGGATCTTCGTCCCCTCAGGACATACCCTCTTGCCCAGTCGGACTGGCCCGGCCGGTCCGACCGCGGCCCTCCCCACCTTCAGGAGGGTCGTCGCCGCTTCTTAATTGGGAGTCACCACAGTGACCGATGTGACCGGCGCGCCTGTCGATGTACTGCACACCCTGTTCCGTTCGGACCAGGGGGGCCACGAACAAGTCGTGCTCTGCCAGGACCGGGCCAGCGGCCTCAAGGCCGTCATCGCCCTCCACTCCACCGCCCTGGGCCCTGCCCTCGGCGGCACCCGTTTCTACCCGTACGCCTCCGAGGCGGAGGCCGTCGCCGACGCGCTGAACCTCGCGCGCGGCATGTCATACAAGAACGCCATGGCCGGGCTCGACCACGGTGGCGGCAAGGCCGTCATCATCGGCGACCCCGAGCGGATCAAGTCGGAGGAGCTGCTGCTGGCCTACGGCCGGTTCGTGGCCTCGCTCGAGGGGCGATACGTGACGGCCTGCGATGTCGGCACCTACGTCACCGACATGGACGTGGTCGCCCGCGAGTGCCGCTGGACCACGGGTCGTTCCCCCGAGAACGGCGGCGCCGGTGACTCCTCGGTGCTCACCTCCTTCGGCGTCTTCCAGGGCATGCGGGCCGCCGCCCAGCATCTCTGGGGCGACCCGACGCTGCGTGGCCGAAAAGTGGGGGTCGCCGGGGTCGGCAAGGTCGGCCACCACCTGGTGGAGCACCTGCTCTCGGACGGTGCCGAGGTCGTGATCACGGACGTCCGGGAGGAATCCGTACGCCGGATCACCGAGCGGCACCCCGAGGTCGCCGTCGTCGCGGACACCGACGCGCTGATCCGTACCGAGGGCCTCGACATCTACGCCCCCTGCGCGCTCGGCGGCGCGCTGAACGACGAGAGCGTCCGGGTGCTCACCGCCAAGGTGGTGTGCGGCGCGGCCAACAACCAGCTGGCGCACCCCGGCGTGGAGAAGGACCTCGCCGACCGGGCGATCCTGTACGCGCCCGACTACGTGGTGAACGCGGGCGGGGTCATCCAGGTCGCCGACGAGCTGCACGGCTTCGACTTCGACCGGTGCCGCGCCAAGGCGTCGAAGATCTTCGACACCACGCTGGCGATATTCGCACGTGCGAAGGAGGACGGTATCCCGCCGGCTGCCGCAGCCGACCGGATCGCCGAACAGCGGATGGCTGACGCCCGCCGACGCTGACGGTGCCGGGCGCGTCACCGCGCGTCCTCGGCACCTCCCACGGCGCATTTCGTGGCGCCTGTGGTCCACCGGCCCGCCGGCCGGCGAGAGAAGACTCACGCCGGTCGGCGGGTCGTATGCCAAGAAGAGGTTAAAATCGCAGTTGACCAGCGAGGACGGGGCTCCTCGCCGGTCTGCTTCCGGGGCGCGTGATGCGGGCGACGTACCGTATGGCCGCGGAAGCAGGTACCGTTGAAGCCCTACGGGCACGGTCTCTCAGTCGAGAGTCCGTCCTGAAACATGAACGCGTGTCAAGACTCTGGGGCCGTCGAGCCCCGTCACCGAGGGGGTCGAGCCATGGGGCGCGGCCGGGCAAAGGCCAAGCAGACCAAGGTCGCCCGCCAGCTGAAGTACAGCACCGGCGGGACTGACCTGTCGCGTCTGGCCAATGAGCTGGGCGCATCGCCTTCGAGTCAGCCACCGAACGCAGAGCCGTTCGAGGACGACGAGGAGGATGACCCGTACGCACAGTACGCGGATCTGTACAACGACGACGAGGACGAGGACGAGGACGACAAGTCCGGTCCGTCGTCACAGCGCCGCGGCGCTTGACCTCGCGCTGACACATCAACCCGGTCCGGGCCTGTCCCGGACCGGGTTCTGTGCTGCTCCGGTCCGTTACGGGTGAGGGCGCGAGCGTCTCCGCCGTGTCCCCCGCCGCCGGGCCTGTCGGCCGTACGGCGGTCGGGGGAGTGGCGGGCATCTCGGGGGCGCCCCCGGTGTTCCCGGCCGTTCCTATCGTGCGTATCCGCCGACGAGCTCGGCGCCCGAGGTGTGCTCCCCGCGCTCGACGATCTCGCCCGCGACCCAGGAGTCGACCCCACGGTCGGCCAGCGTCGTCAGGGCCGCGTCCACGGACTCGGCGGGGACGATCGCGATCATGCCGACGCCCATGTTCAGCGTCTTCTCCAGCTCCAGCTGCTCGACCTGTCCGGTCCGGCCGACCAGGTCGAAGACCGCGCCGGGCGTCCAGGTGGAGCGGTCGACCCGGGCGTGCAGGCCGTCCGGGATGACCCGGGCCAGGTTGTTGGCCAGGCCGCCGCCGGTGACGTGGCTGAAGCCGTGGACCTCGGTGGTGCGGGTGAGCGCCAGGCAGTCCAGCGAGTAGATCCGGGTGGGCTCCAGCAGCTCCTCGCCGAGGGTGCGGCCGAACTCCTCGACCTGCCGGTCCAGCGACCAGCCGGCCCGGTCGAAGACCACGTGCCGGACCAGCGAGTACCCGTTGGAGTGAAGTCCCGAGGACGCCATGGCGATCACCACGTCACCCTTACGGATACGGTCCGGGCCCAGCAGGCGATCGGCCTCGACCACGCCCGTACCGGCACCGGCGACGTCGAAGTCGTCCGGGCCGAGGAGGCCGGGGTGCTCGGCCGTCTCGCCGCCGACCAGGGAGCAGCCCGCGAGGACACAGCCCTCGGCGATGCCCTTGACGATCGACGCGACACGCTCGGGGTGCACCTTGCCGACGCAGATGTAGTCGGTCATGAAGAGCGGCTCGGCGCCGCAGACGACCAGGTCGTCGACGACCATGCCCACGAGGTCGTGGCCGATGGTGTCGTACACGCCCATCTTGCGGGCGAGGTCGACCTTCGTCCCGACGCCGTCGGTGGCGGAGGCGAGCAGCGGACGCTCGTAGCGCTTGAGCGCCGAGGCGTCGAAGAGACCGGCGAAGCCGCCGAGGCCACCGAGGCCCGCGACCTCGGGGCGCTGCGTCTTCTTCACCCACTCCTTCATGAGCTCGACGGCGCGGTCGCCGGCCTCGATGTCGACGCCCGCTGCCGCGTAGGAAGCACCTGTTGTCTCAGACATGGCCTGGGATCTTTCGTGTGGAGATACGGGGCTGGTGGCCGGGGGTGTACGGCGGAACCGTCACGGGCGGCGCAGCGCGTCCGACGCGGCGGTCGCCGCCGGGCCTGCCGCCAGCTCGGTCTCCAGCAGCTGCTTGCCGAGCAGCTCCGGGTCGGGGAGCTCCATGGGGTACTCGCCGTCGAAGCAGGCGCGGCAGAGGTCCGGCTTGGCGATCGTCGTCGCCTCGACCATGGCGTCGAGCGAGATGTACGCGAGCGAGTCGGCGCCCATCGACGTACCGATCTCGTCGACCGACATGCCGTTGGCGATCAGCTCGGCGCGGGTCGCGAAGTCGATCCCGAAGAAGCAGGGCCACTTGACCGGCGGGGAGGAGATGCGGATGTGGATCTCGGCTGCCCCGGCCTCGCGGAGCATCCGGACCAGTGCGCGCTGGGTGTTGCCGCGGACGATCGAGTCGTCGACGACCACCAGGCGCTTGCCCTTGATGACCTCGCGGAGCGGGTTGAGCTTGAGGCGGATGCCCAGCTGCCGGATGGTCTGGGACGGCTGGATGAAGGTGCGGCCGACGTAGGCGTTCTTCACCAGTCCTGCGCCGAACGGGATGCCGCTGGCCTCCGCGTAACCGATGGCGGCGGGGGTGCCGGACTCCGGCGTCGCTATCACCAGATCCGCCTCGACCGGGGCCTCGGCGGCGAGCCTGCGGCCCATCTCCACCCGGGAGAGGTAGACGTTGCGCCCGGCGATGTCGGTGTCGGGACGCGCCAGGTAGACGTATTCGAAGACGCAGCCCTTGGGCTTCGCTTCCGCGAACCGCGAGGTGCGCAGGCCGTTCTCGTCGATGGCGACGAGCTCGCCCGGCTCGATCTCGCGGACGAAGCTGGCACCGCAGATGTCGAGGGCGGCGGACTCCGAGGCCACCACCCAGCCGCGCTCCAGCCGGCCGAGGACCAGCGGGCGGATGCCCTGCGGGTCACGGGCGGCGTAGAGGGTGTGCTCGTCCATGAAGACGAGGGAGAAGGCGCCCCGCACCTCGGGGAGCACCTTGGTGGCGGCCTGCTCGATGGTGAGCGGCTCGCCGTCCTCTCCGGTCTGGCCGGCGAGCAGCGCGGTCACCAGGTCGGTGTCGTTCGTCGCGGCGACCTGGGTGGCGCGGCCGTCCCTGCGGGGAAGCTCGGCGACCATCTCGGCGAGCTGGGCGGTATTGACCAGATTGCCGTTGTGACCCAGGGCGATCGAGCCGTGCGCGGTGGCACGGAACGTCGGCTGCGCGTTCTCCCACACCGAGGCACCGGTGGTGGAGTAGCGGGCATGACCGACCGCGATATGGCCCTGGAGCGATCCCAGAGACGTTTCGTCGAAGACTTGCGAGACCAGTCCCATGTCCTTGAAGACCAGGATCTGCGACCCGTTGCTCACTGCGATGCCCGCGGACTCCTGTCCACGGTGCTGCAGGGCATACAGTCCGAAATAGGTGAGCTTGGCGACCTCTTCGCCCGGAGCCCAGACACCGAAGACGCCGCAGGCGTCCTGGGGGCCCTTTTCTCCGGGGAGCAGGTCGTGGTTGAGTCGTCCATCACCACGAGGCACACCACTGAGTGTAGGCGAGATCGACCACTGGTCCGAATTCGGGACAGTGGGCCGGACCACCGTGGAAGCGCTCCCGGCGGCGATCCGCGGACCCTTCCGAACGGTTACGGTGCGTGATGGCCGGCCGCTCGTGGGGAGGGGCGGATCGGGCCACGGGGCGGCGAGCGCCCGGATCAGCGCCCGGTTACCGTCGAGTTCCGGCCACCCGGTCCGAAGGGTCGATGGGTCAGGCGGTGGCGCTCGGTGAGGCGCGCGGCGGTTCTGTGTACGAGCCGACCGAACGCGCGTTTCGTGGCGAGCCTCACACCCTGATGTCCGGGATGGGGGATTTGCGGTGCCGGGGTGCGGGGTCTAGGGGCGGGTGACGGATGTCGTGGCCGTGACGGGGGTTTCGGCCGGGGAGGGTTCCCCGGCCGGGGAGGAGGTGCTGGCCGCGGCGCCGAGCCCGGTGCCGTTCGCGGCCGTGAGGGTGAGGGCGCGCGGGCCGGTCCGGTACGTCGTCAGCCCGTCCAGGACCCCCATCAGGGCTCGCTCCAGCTTCATCCGGGGAGCGGGGCACATCATCTTGGTGGTCTCCATCGGGCCGAAGGCGATGACGGAGCCGCTGATCTTCGCCGTGCCGCGGAACGAGTTGCAGCCCAGGACGCCGTGCACGGAGCCGCCCTTGCCGAAGATGAGCCGGGCCTTCCCCTCCGCGTCCGCGGGCAGGGGTGAGGCCGGGGCGTCCGGGCCGGATGTCAGGGATGTGACGGTCCAGGTGGTGCCGGTGAGCGGGGCCGGGGGCGGTGAGACGGGGGCGACGGAGCCGCCCGCCCCGGTGTCGGTGCCACGCTCTGTGCCGCAGGCGGCGAGAGCGAGCAGGGCGAGAGGCGCGAGGGCGGTCACGGCCGCTCGCGGGTGCCGGGCTGTTCGTCGGGTCCGCATGGCGCTGGGACGGTGCGGCCCTTCGTCCGGTTCCGCGCTTCCCCCCCCGTCCCTGCTTCCGGGCTTCCCGTCAGCCCATCAGGGGCAGCAGCGCGGCGAGATCGGCCCGTTCCCCGCTGGCGTCGACCTTCGCCCCGTCGAGCGCCCGTGCCCACTGCGTACGCCCGGTGGCGAGCCGGATCCAGGTGAGGGGGTCGGTCTCGACGACGCTGGGCGGAGTGCCGCGGGTGTGCCGGGGGCCCGGTACGCACTGGACGACCGCGAACGGCGGTACGCGCACCTCGACCGAGCCGCCCGGCGCCTTGTGCGCGAGGGCGTCGGCGAGCAGCCGGGTACAGGCGGCGAGCGCCTGCCGGTCGTACGGGATACCGAGGCCGGTCGCGTCGTTCAGGTCGTCGGTGTGCACGACCAGCTCGACGGTGCGGGTGACGAGGAAGTCGGCCAGCCGCATCACCCCGACCCGCGTCGTCACCAGCCGCTCGTCGCCGGCCGTGGGCACCAGCTCCTCGAACCGTGCCGCGACCTCGCCGTACAGCGCGTCCAGGCCGGGGTGGTCCAGAGCGAGGGCCCTGGTGTCGTCGGAGATGCCGGACGCCCGGTCCGCGGTCGCCGAGGGCCACTCGACGAGGGTGAGGCCGGGCTTGGCCGCGGCGGGTTCCGGCAGCGCCAGGCTCCGGGTGACGCCGGAGAGCGCCATGGTCAGGTGGACGGCCAGTTCACGCACGGTCCAGTCGCCGAGCCGGGTGGGCCGGGCGAGCTGCTCGGGCGTCAGGGTGCGCACGGCTTCCCGTACCTGGGCGAACTGGGCGAGGACCGCGGCGCGGGTCCTGGCCGGGTCGTAGCGGCGGGCGCGTTTCCGGGACGGCTGCATGCCGGGAGCCTACGGGCTGCCCGGCCGCCTCACTTCCGGATCGCGAACCCGCCCAGTCCGTCGGCCAGCAGGGCGAACCCGCGCACGGCGAGCGCGGCGGCCTCCGGTGCGATCGCGTCGGACGGCTCACCCGCCAGCAGCCGCGCGTGGTTCGCCTGGATGAGGGAGTTACGCGTGCCGATCAGCTGGGCCGCCGCGATCCGGGCGATCGCCGGTTCGTGCCCCTCCTCGGCCAGAGCCTCGGCGAGGAGTTCGAAGGAACGCATGGAGAAGGAATGGGCGCGCATCAGCAGCGCCGGGGTTTCCTGGATCAGCCGGCGCACCTGCAGCACCACCGGCAGATCGCTCATGCCGACGGACGGGTCGCGGCGCTCGATGCCCTCCAGGAACTGCGTGCGCACCGCGACCAGCGCGGACCTGCCGGGTGCCCGTTCCCGTACCACCCGCGCGACATCGCCGATGTGCTCTTCCATCGGCGAGAGGACCAGGTCCTCCTTGTTCGCGAAGTAGTTGAAGACGGTCATCTTCGAGACCTCCGCGGCTTCGGCGATCTCGGCGACCGAGACCTTGTCGAAGCCACGCTCCGCGAAGAGCTCGGTGGCAGCGGCCAGCAGACGGTGGCGTGTCTGGAGCTTCTTGCGCTCGCGCAGGCTCATCCCCTCGGTCATGGTGTCACTGTACCAGGATGAAAGTTAATACAGGAGTAATTATTGACTGGATATAATTTCTTGGGCCATGGTGGTGCCTGACCACGGCGGCGCGGAGCCGCCTCGGGGAGGGGAATCCGTCATGTCCGCAGTCATGACCGGCCGTCAGCGCATGGTCGGCTTCGCGCTCTGTATCGCCACGATCCTGCTGGCCGTGCTCGACACGAACATCGTTTCCTCGGCGACGGTGCCGATCGTCGGCGATCTCGATCCGGCGCACGGGGTCGACAAGATCCCCTGGCTGATCGCCGGGTACCAGCTCGCCGCGACCGCGGCGCTGCCGCTGTACGGAAGGCTCTGCGACGTACTCGGCGCCAAGAGGGTCCTCATCGGGGCCGTGACCTGCTTCCTGGCAGGCTCGGCGCTTTGCGGAATGGCCAGTTCCATGGATCAGCTGATCGCCGCACGTGCGCTCCAGGGCATCGGCGGCGGTGGGCTGATGAGCGTCACCATGGTCGTGCTGCGTGAGCTCAAGGGCCCTGAGACCGCCGGAGGCAAGGGCGGCAAGGCAGGCGGCAAGGGCGGCAAGGCAGGCGGCAAGGGCGGGAGCGTCGGCGGGCTCGTCGCGGGCACCGGAATGGCGCTCGGGCCATGGCTCGGCGGACTGCTCGCCGACCACGCCGACTGGCGGTGGATCTTCTACGTCAACCTGCCCGTCGGCCTCGCCGTCCTGGCCGCCGCGGTGCGCGTACTCAGACTGCCCGCGCGCACCACCCGCCGCACGATCGATTTCCTGGGCGCCGGGCTCGCCGCCGCCTTCTCCACCGTGCTGCTGCTGGTCACCCAGTGGGGAGGCGAGCACTACGCCTGGTCGTCCCCGCAGATCGTCGGGCTGATCGCGGGAGGCGCCATGCTGCTCGCCCTCTTCCTGCGGCGCCAGAGCACCACCGCCGAGCCGGTGCTCCCGCTCTCCTTGTTCAGGATCCGCGAGCTGCGGTACGGCTTCGCCATCCAGGGCCTCGTCGGTGCCGCCATGATGGGCTCCCTGATCTACGTGATGATCTACCTCCAGGTCGTCCGGGGCGTCGCCGCCTCCTCCGCCGGGCTCTTCCTGATCCCGATGGCGATCGGGATGACGGTCGTCGGGCTGCTCTCCGACCGGCTGGCCTCGGCCGGCTGGTCACAGAAGACCTTCGTCATCGGCGGAACGGTCTGCGCCTCCGCCGCGCTGGCCCTGCTCGCCACGCTCAGCGCGGACACCGGCCTCTGGGCGGTCCGCGCCATGCTGCTGCTGATGGGCCTCGGATTCGGACAGCTCGTCGGCCAGCTGATCCAGCTGGTCCAGGACACCGCTCCGGCCGGGCAGCTGGGGGTGGCGACCACCGGGGTCCGGTTCTTCCAGACGCTCGGCGGTGCCCTGGGGGCGGCGGTCTTCGGCTCCGTACTCAGCAGGATGTACGCGGCCCGCGGCCCGGGTGGCACGACCAGCACCATCGAGCGGCTGACCGGGCATGCCCGCCAGCAGGCGATGGACGCCTTCGTCTCGTCGTTGAGCGTGGTCTTCTGGTGCGCGACCGGGCTGATGCTCCTGGCCGTGCTCCTGGCGAGCCGCCTGCCGTCCCGCCCCGCCCCGGACGGAACGGAGCGGGCGGGGACGGCGGACGCGAAGGACGGCGAACGACAGGCCGCCCCGGCAGCCGCGTGACCGGTGACACGGCTGCGCACACACGGGGAAGGCCCCGCCCATGCATGGGCGGGGCCTTCCCCGTGACGAACAGATCTGACGAACAGATCTGACGAACGGACCGTTACGGACGAGTCGTCACGGGCGGACCGCCGTCAGGCGAGCAGCGCCGGGATGGTCGCCTCGTGCGCCGTGCGCAGCTCGCTCAGCGGAATGCCGAACTCGCCCTGGACCTCGATCTCCTCGCCGTCCACGACACCGATCCGGGAGACGGGCAGACCCCGCGCCCCGCACATGTCGTTGAACCGGAGCTCCTCGCTCCGCGGCACGGAGACGACCGCGCGCCCCGCCGACTCGGAGAAGAGGAAGGTGAACGTGTCCAGACCGTCCGGCACCACCAGCCGGGCACCCTTCCCGCCACGCAGGCAGGACTCGGTGACCGCCTGGATCAGGCCGCCGTCGGAGAGGTCGTGCGCGGCGTCGATCATGCCGTCGCGGGAGGCCGAGATCAGGATCTCGGCGAGCAGCTTCTCGCGGCCCAGGTCCACCTTCGGCGGCATGCCGCCGAGGTGCCCGTGGATCACCTCGGACCAGGCCGAACCGCCGAACTCCTCGTGCGTGTCGCCCAGCAGGTAGAGGAGCTGGCCCTCCTCCGCGAAGGCGACCGGCGTGCGCCGGGTGACGTCGTCGATCACACCGAGCACGGCCACGACCGGCGTCGGGTGGATCGCCGTCTCACCGGTCTGGTTGTACAGCGAGACGTTGCCACCGGTGACCGGGGTGCCCAGCTCCAGGCAGCCGTCCGCCAGACCACGGGTGGCCTCGGCGAACTGCCACATGACATCCGGGTCCTCGGGCGAGCCGAAGTTCAGGCAGTCCGAGATCGCCAGCGGCTTCGCACCGGAGGCGGCGACATTGCGGTACGACTCCGCCAGCGCGAGCTGCGCGCCGGTGTACGGGTCGAGCTTGGCGTACCGGCCGTTGCCGTCGGTCGCCATGGCCACGCCCAGGTTCGACTCCTCGTCGATCCGGACCATGCCGGCGTCCTCGGGCATCGCGAGCACGGTGTTGCCCTGCACGAACCGGTCGTACTGGTCGGTGATCCAGGACTTCGACGCCTGGTTCGGCGAGGAGACCAGCTTGAGGACCTGCTCGCGCAGCTCCGCGCCGTTCGACGGCCGGGCCAGCTTGCCCGCGTCATCGGCCTGCAGCGCGTCCTGCCACGACGGGCGGGCGAACGGGCGGTGGTACGTCGGGCCCTCATGGGCGACGGACCGCGGCGGCACGTCCACGATCTGCTCGCCGTGCCAGAAGATCTCCAGCTGGGAGCCCTCGGTCACCTCACCGATGACGGTGGCGATGACGTCCCACTTCTCGCAGATCTCCAGGAAGCGGTCCACGTGCTGCGGCTCGACGATCGCGCACATGCGCTCCTGCGACTCGCTCATGAGGATCTCCTCCGGCGAGAGCGAGGAGTCGCGCAGCGGCACGGTGTCCAGCTCGACGCGCATGCCGCCGGAACCGGCCGAGGCCAGCTCGGACGTGGCGCAGGAGAGCCCGGCGCCGCCGAGGTCCTGGATGCCCGCGACCAGCTTCTCCCCGAAGATTTCCAGGGTGCACTCGATGAGGAGCTTCTCCTGGAACGGGTCGCCGACCTGGACGGCCGGGCGCTTGGCCGGGCCGGTCGACTCGAAGGTCTCCGAGGCCAGCACGGAGACGCCGCCGATGCCGTCGCCGCCGGTGCGGGCGCCGTACAGGATCACCTTGTTGCCGGGGCCGGAGGCCTTGGCCAGGTGGATGTCCTCGTGCTTCATCACGCCGATGCAGCCGGCGTTGACCAGCGGGTTGCCCTGGTAGCAGGCGTCGAAGACGACCTCGCCGCCGATGTTCGGCAGGCCCAGGCAGTTGCCGTAGCCGCCGATGCCCGCGACGACGCCCGGCAGGACGCGCTTGGTGTCGGGGTGGTCCGCCGCGCCGAAACGCAGCGGGTCGACGACCGCGACCGGGCGGGCACCCATGGCGAGGATGTCGCGGACGATGCCGCCGACGCCGGTGGCCGCGCCCTGGTAGGGCTCGATGTACGAGGGGTGGTTGTGCGACTCGACCTTGAAGGTGACCGCGTACCCCTGGCCGACGTCGACCACACCGGCGTTCTCGCCGATGCCGACGAGCATCGCGTCGTTGGCGGGGACCTTCTCGCCGAACTGCTTGAGGTGGACCTTGCTGCTCTTGTAGGAGCAGTGCTCGGACCACATCACGGAGTACATGGCGAGCTCGGCGCCGGTGGGACGGCGGCCCAGGATCTCGCGGATCCGGGCGTACTCGTCCTCCTTGAGGCCGAGCTCCTTCCAGGGCTGCTCGGTGTCCGGGGTCTCGGCCGCGTGCTTGACCGTATCCAGGCTCATGCGTTGACCAGCTTCTTGATGATCGAGGTGAAGAAACCGAGACCGTCGGTGCGGCCGGTTCCGATCAGCGGCTCGACGGCGTGCTCCGGGTGCGGCATCAGGCCGACGACGTTGCCCGCGGCGTTGGTGATGCCGGCGATGTCGCGCAGCGAGCCGTTCGGGTTCACGTCCAGGTAGCGGAAGGCGACCCGGCCCTCCGCCTCCAGCTCGTCGAGCACACGCTCGTCGGCGACGTACCGCCCGTCCATGTTCTTGAGCGGTACGGAGATCTCCTGGCCCGCGGTGTAGTCCGAGGTCCAGGCCGTCTCCGCGTTCTCGACGCGCAGCTTCTGGTCGCGGCAGATGAAGTGCAGGTGGTTGTTGCGCAGCATCGCGCCGGGCAGCAGATGTGCCTCGGTCAGGACCTGGAAGCCGTTGCAGATGCCGAGGACGGGCATGCCCGCCTTCGCCTGCTCGATGACGGTCTCCATGACCGGCGAGAAGCGGGAGATGGCACCGGCCCGCAGGTAGTCGCCGTAGGAGAAGCCACCCGCCAGGATGACCGCGTCGACCTGGTGCAGGTCCTTGTCGCGGTGCCACAGCGACACCGGTTCGGCGCCCGCGACCCGTACGGCCCTCAGGCTGTCCTTGTCGTCGAGCGTGCCAGGAAAGGTGACGACTCCGATACGAGCAGTCACTTCGACTCCTCGGCCTTCTCCACCTTCACGGTGAAGTCCTCGATGACGGTGTTGGCGAGGAAAGTCTCGGCCATCTCATGAATACGGCTGAGGGCGGCATCGTCGACCGGCCCCTCGACCTCGAGCTCGAAACGCTTTCCCTGACGTACGTCCGCGATTCCCTCGAAGCCGAGACGGGGCAGTGCGCGCTGCACCGCCTGTCCCTGCGGGTCGAGGATCTCGGGCTTGAGCATGACGTCGACTACGACGCGTGCCACTGGCACTCCCGGTGGTGGTGTGGTGCGGCTGTTTCTCCGGGGGGCTCCCCAGACCCCCGCAGGTCCCCTCAGCCTACCTGCCCAGAAATTCTACGCGGGTAGATATCCGGAGGCGCAGATCACGCCCAGATATCGGACACGACAACACGCGGGGAAAGTCCCGCAAAAAAAGAATCTCCGCCGGTGGTGCGCATAGAAGTCGGCGGCGCGCATGGGAAGACGGTGCGTATACGAGGTACGCATACGAGGTACGCATACAAGGCTGACACGCGCAGTTAATTGTGCGGGCTTCACAATGCGGCGTCCACCGCTGTACAAATGATTACCGGGGAATGCAGAATTGCCCTAAACAGTCGGCAGCCCGCCGACGCCGTATCCGCCTACCAGCCGGAAGGCCGGTATCGGTGCCCGCAGGACGGTGCCCATACCGTAGGAAAGGACCGATATCCGTGGCGCAGCGCGTAGTGGTCACGCTCTCCGACGACATCGACGGGGGAGCAGCGGCGGAAACGGTCTCCTTCGCCCTGGACGGGAAGTCGTACGAGATCGACCTCAATCCCGCCAATGCGAAGAAACTGCGCAAGGTCCTCGCGCCGTACATGGCGGCGGGGCGGAAGCAGACGAACGCCGGCAGGCACGGCAAGACGCCTGTGTCCTACCGGCACACCTCGCTCGCCCCCGATCCGGCGGCCGTGCGGGCCTGGGCCCGCTCCCACCGGATGGAGGTACCGGCCCGCGGCCGCATCCCCAAGAAGGTCTACGAGGCGTTCCGCGAGGCGAGCTGACCGCGCCACCGGGGTTCGGAGGCTCCCTCGGCGACACCCTGCGGGCACCGACTTGCGTTGTACCCCCGCAGGTCGGCTAAAGTCTGGAGCACGCCGAGGGGCAAGGCCGCAAAGCCGAACCTCGCGTAGCGTGCGGGTGTAGTTCAGTAGCAGAACATCCCCCTTCCAGGGGGAAGGCGCAGTGTGCGATTCCTGTCACCCGCTCTGCATCGTTCTTATCGACCACTCCGGTGGATCGGGTAGAGTGATGCACGTACCGCTCAGCGGATCTCCTTTCGGGGAGTACAATGAGCGGCAGTAATGCGGACGTGGCTCAGTTGGTAGAGCATCACCTTGCCAAGGTGAGGGTCGCGAGTTCGAATCTCGTCGTCCGCTCTTGATCGAAATGAAGGCCCTGGTCGATATCGACCAGGGCCTTTGTCGTAGGACGAATCCGCCGCCCCGCGTGGTGCGGCTCCTGCGGGGCGGTTCATGCGGCGCGGGCCATGGGACGGACCTCGTACCTTCTCCCCCGACTGTGCCGCTCGTCACATGACGTTTGTCATGGGTAGTGATGACAGCCCGCACTGAGCGCGTTGCCGGTCCGGCGGAAGTCTTGAGACATGACCAGCGACAAGATTTCAGGCAGCCCTGTGATCGAGGCAGACGGCGTGCGGCGACGCTACGCGGGCGGCTTCGAGGCCGTATCCGGCGTTTCCTTCTCGGTGGCGCGCGGCGAGCTCTTCGCCCTGCTCGGGACGAACGGCGCGGGAAAGACCTCCACCGTTGAGCTGCTGGAGGGGCTGGCCGTGCCCGATGCCGGTGCGGTGCGGGTCCTCGGCCACGACCCGTTCCGTGAGCGGGCCGCCGTCCGCCCGCGGATCGGGGTGATGCTCCAGGAGGGCGGCTTCCCGTCCGACCTGACGGTCACCGAGACGATACGGATGTGGGCGGGCTGCACCAGCGGCGCGCGCCCGGTCGCCGAGGCGCTGGGCCTGGTCGGGCTCGGCCACCGGGCGCGGGTGCGGGTCAAACAGCTCTCCGGCGGCGAGCGGCGCCGCCTCGATCTGGCGCTGGCCCTGCTCGGACGGCCCGAGGTGCTGTTCCTGGACGAGCCGACCACCGGGCTCGATGCCGAGGGGCGGCGCGACACCTGGGAACTGGTGCGCGCGCTGCGCGACGGCGGCACCACCGTGCTGCTCACCACGCACTATCTGGAGGAGGCCGAGTCGCTCGCCGACCGGCTGGCGATCATGCACCGGGGGCGCATCGTGACGGCGGGCACCACCGCCGAGGTGACGGCCTCCCGCCCCTCCCGTATCCGCTTCCGGCTCCCGGAGGGCGTACCGGCGGCCCGGCTGCCGCTGGGGCTGCGGGCCGCCGACGAGGGCGGCCGGATCGAGATACGCACCCAGCGCCTGCAGGACTCGCTGGACGAACTGCTGGCCTGGGCCAGGGAGTCGGACGTCCGGCTGCTCGGCCTCGACGCCCGGTCGGCCTCGCTCGAAGACGCGTTCCTCGACATCGCGCAGAGCGCGTCGGAGCCCGAAGAGGTGGCAGCGGCATGACGATCACGACCCGCACATCGAACGGGGCTGTCTCCGCACCGGCCACGCCTGTCCTGCCCGGCACCACGCTCCGGGGCCGGCTGACCGCCCTGGGACGGGCCGAAGTCGCCCTGCTCGTCCGCAACAGGACGGCGGTCTTCGTCGCCCTGCTGATGCCCGCCGCCATGGTCCTGGCGATGAGTTCGACGCTCAAGCAGTCCGTTCTCGACGGGACGGGCCTGAACGTCGCCGCGGCGGCGCTCACCGGCGGCATCGGCATCGTGCTGGTCCAGGCCGTCTACATGAACCTGGTCGCGGCCTACGTGGCGCGGCGCGAGGACCTGGTCCTGAAGCGGCTGCGGACCGGCGAGGTCACGGACCGGGAGATCCTCATCGGCACGGCCCTGCCGTCCGGCGCGCTGGCCCTGGCGCAGGCAGCGGTGATCGTGGCGGCCGGGACGGCCTTCTTCGGCCTTGCCGCCCCGCGCCGCCCCGAACTGCTGCTGGCGGGCCTGCTGCTGGGCGTCGTGCTGCTGGCGGCACTGGCCGCGCTGACGTCCGTGGTGACCCGCACCGTACAGACCTCGCAGCTCACCACTCTCCCGCTGTTCTTCCTGTCGATGATGGGTTCGGGACTCTTCGTCCCGCTGGAGGTCCTGCCCGATCGGATGGCGGCGGTGTGCGCATTCCTGCCGGTGACCGGCGTGATGACGCTCGTCCGGGCGGGCTGGCTGGGCGGGACCGGGGGCTCCGACCTGCTGATGGCCGCGCTGACCGGGCTGGTCTGGACCGTGATCGCCGTGTTTGCTGTGCAGCATCGGTTCCGCTGGGAGCCGCGGCGTTGAGAGGGGAGTGCCGTGCCGGTGTTCGTGCGGGGCTGGCGCCGCAGTTGGCAGCGGCGCAGCAAGCTGGAGCGGATTGATCTCTACTCGAGGCTGACCGTCTCGGTGATCCCCTGGCTCTTCACCCTCACGTGGCAGCTGGTGACCTTCAAGTCGGACATCCGCCACGAGCCGCTGCCGATCGCGCTGGGCGTGGCACTGCTGCTCGTGTCCCTGACGCAGTGCCTGCTCAGCAATCGCAATGTGGAGCTGTCGTACGCGCACTATCTCGGCGTCGGTGTCTTCCCGGGGAAGCGCCAGCTTCCGCCGCTGATCCTGCTGCTGGTGAATCTGGGACTGCTGGCGGCGCTGACCGGGATCGGCGGGGTGAGCGACGCCGGGCTGCTCCTCATGACGATGAACGCGCCGATCGCGTTCGCCATCACGCAGACGCTGCTGGCCCCGGCCCGCACCTTCCTCATCCAGTCGTTGGCCTTCGCAGCCCTGGGCATCGGTGCCTTCGCCGTGGCCGGGGTGCGGAGCGCGGTGCTGGCCGGGGTGGTGCCGACCTCGCTCTTCGGCAGTGTGCTCGTGCTGATCTCGGTGCGGCCCAGCGCCTGGAGCCTGAAGGTGATGTGGCAGGCGGAGGACGCCCGGGACCTCCAGGCCCGGCTCGCGGTCGCCGAGGAGCGGCTGCGGTTCGCACGGGACCTGCACGACGTGCTGGGCCGCAATCTCGCCGTCATCGCCCTGAAGAGCGAGCTGGCCGTGGAGCTGGCCCAGCGCGGCAGGCCGGAGGCGGTGGACCAGATGGTCGAGGTGCAGCGGATAGCGCGCACCTCGCAGCAGGAGGTGCGCGATGTCGTACGGGGATACCGGGAGGCCGATCTGAGTACGGAACTGGCCGGTGCCCGCGGGGTGCTGAGCGCGGCCGGGATCGAGTGCGAGGTGACGGGGGAGTCCGGCGAGTGGCTGCCCGTCCCTGTGCAGTCCGCACTGGGCTGGGTCGTGCGCGAGGCGGCGACCAATGTGCTGCGGCACGGCGACCCGCGCCGCTGCACGATCCGGCTGAGCGCCTCGGAAGGCGCGGCCGTGCTGCGGGTGGAGAACGACGGGGCGGGAATCGAAGGGGGCGAGGGCGTCAGGGGGGAGGCCCAGGGGGCCGGGGCGGGCGCCGGAGCCGTTCCCGGGGGTTCTGGGCTCGCAGGGCTGCGGGAGCGGCTGCGTGTGCTCGATGGCTCGCTGGAGGCGGGCCCGGCCGGGAACGGCCTGTTCCGGCTCACCGCGACGATCCCGCTCACCGCGACGATCCCACCCGGCCCGGTGGAATCGCCCGCCCTGGTGGTGCCCGCCGCCCGTGGCGGAGAGCCCGCCGCCGCCGAGCAGGCGCCCGTGCTCCAGGAGGAAGAACGATGACGACCGTACGGGTGCTGCTCGCCGACGACGAGCACCTGATCCGGGGTGCGCTGGCCGCGCTGCTGGCGCTGGAGGACGACCTCGTGGTGGTCGCGGAAGCGGCGACCGGCCCGGAGGCGTTGGCCATGGCGCGGGCCCACCGGCCCGATGTGGCGGTGCTCGACCTGGAGATGCCGGGCGTCGACGGTGTGAGTGTCGCCACATCGCTGCGGTCCGAGCTGCCCGACTGCCGGACGATGATCGTGACCAGTCACGGCCTGCCCGGACACCTCAAACGGGCCCTCGCGGCGGGCGTACGGGCCTTCGTGCCGAAGACCGTGAGTGCCCGGCAGCTGGCCGGGATCATCCGCACCGTACATGCCGGAAACCGTTACGTGGACCCGGAGTTGGCCGCTGACGCCATCTCCGCGGGGGACTCTCCGCTGACCGCGCGCGAGGCTGAGGTGCTGGCGCTGGCGGCGGACGGGGCGCCCGTCGCGGAGGTTGCTGAGCGGGCCTCGCTCTCGCAGGGAACGGTGCGGAACTACCTCTCCTCGGCCGCCTCGAAGCTCGGCACGGAGAACCGGCATGCCGCTGTGCGTCTCGCACGGCAGCGGGGATGGGTATAGTAGGTCTCGCGCTTCGGCGCTTGCGGACGTAGCTCAGTTGGTAGAGCGCAACCTTGCCAAGGTTGAGGTCGCCAGTTCGAACCTGGTCGTCCGCTCGGTTCAGCAAGAAGCCCCCGGCCTTTGGCCGGGGGCTTCTTCGTGTTGCGGCGGATGTGCCGCCTCCGGCGGGTGCTCCGCGGCGGGTGCTCCGTGTCCCGGGAAACACCCGCCGAACCACGCAGCACCCGCCGATGTGGCGGAGCACCCGCCGGGCGCTCCTACCAGGACGTGCCGGTGAGGAGTTCGTACGCCTCCAGGTACTTCGCCCGGGTCGCGTCCACGATTTCCTGGGGCAGGGCCGGGGGCGGCTGCTCGCTCTTCCGGTCCCAGCCGGAGGCCGGGGAGGTCAGCCAGTCGCGTACGAACTGCTTGTCGTAGCTGGGCTGGGGCCGGCCCGGCTCCCAGGTGGCCGCGGGCCAGAAGCGCGAGGAGTCCGGGGTCAGGACCTCGTCCCCGATGATCAGCTCCTCGCCGCCGTCGGCCGTGGAGGCGAAGCCGAACTCGAACTTCGTGTCGGCGAGGACGATGCCGCGCTCGCGGGCGATGTCCCGGGCCCTGCCGTAGACGTCGAGCGTGGTGCGGCGCAGCAGCGCGGCGGTGTCCGTGCCGACCTGGCGGGCCACCTCCTCGAAGCTCACGTTCTCGTCGTGGTCGCCCACGGCGGCCTTGGTGGCGGGCGTGAAGATCGGCTCAGGGAGCTCGGAGCCGTCGACGAGGCCCTCGGGCAGGGCGAGACCGCAGACCGTGCGGGACTCCCGGTACTCGGCGAGCCCGGAGCCGGTGAGATAGCCACGGGCGACGCACTCGACCGGCACCATGCGCAGCGACTGGCAGACCAGGGTGCGGCCCGCCCAGTCCGCGGGGGCCCCGGCGGGAAGCTCCGTGGACAGCACGTGGTTCGGCACGAGATCGGCGAGCTGGTCGAACCACCACAGGGAGAGCCGGGTGAGCACACGGCCCTTGTCCGGGATCTCGGTCGGCAGGACCCAGTCGTACGCGGAGATACGGTCGCTGGCGACCATGACGAGATCGCCCTCCGCGTTCCGGTACAGGTCGCGCACCTTGCCCGTGTGCAGGTGGGTGAGCCCCGGCACCTGCACAGGCTCGGGCTTTTCTACAAATCCGGACACGCTGCCTCCGCGTAGGTTGATCCAGGAGTCATTCCGATTCTCCCGTATCGGGCACGGCGGCGCGGCGCGGGGGCTCGCCTCGCGGAAGCGGCGGCCTCTAGGGCCTCTCGTTTGGATCATGCCGGGCTCGCGGGGGCTGGCACGCACATCTGCCGCGTTGTCGTCAGTCACCGACGCTCCGCGTCGGCTCCTTCCTCCGCCTTGCAGCTGCACGCACCAGCCCCCGCTCCCTGATCCAGCCTGATCCAAACGAAAGACCCTAGTCGCGCTTGCAGATGCGGTCGAGGAGATTGGCGGTGGCCCGCTGGATGCGGGGGTCCACATGGCCGGGGCGGTCCAGCGCCGGTGACCAGGCGAAGGTGCCCGAGGCGAAGACGATCGCGCCGGACGGCGCCCGGTACACGGAGGTCTCCTGGTGGCGTCGGGCTCCGTCGCTGTCCACGTACGGGGAGTGGGCGAGCAGGATGCGGCTCTCGTGCTCGGGGAGCAGGGTGCGCGGGAAGTAGCGGTCGGCCTCGCCCGCGACCAGGCCGTCGAGCTCGTCGCCCTCGCCGGCGCCGGTCGCCTCCCAGAGCCAGTGCTCGGCGTTCCGTACGACCAGGGGGTGCGGATCGGGCACCCGGCCCGCGTACTGGATGCCCAGCAGCTGCTGCTCGGGGCGGTCGATCTCGCGCCAGAGCGCGGGCTTTCCCGGGCCGCGCCGTTTGCGGCAGGTGAGCAGGCGGTCGGGCACGCCGGACGGCGAGGGGGAGAGGCTGACCTGCCAGTACATGGTGTTGGCGGAGAGGAAGACCAGCGAGGTGCCGCCGTCGCGGGCGCGCTCGGCGGTACGGCGCATGGGGACCGACCAGTACTCGTCGTGGCCGGGGAAGACCAGGCCCCGGTAGCGGGCCGGGTCGACGCGCCCCGCGTGCAGATCGCGGGTGTCGGCGTACGCGAGGTCGTAGCCGTACCGCTCGGCCCAGCGGATGAAGTCGTAGGCATGACCGACGTGGAGCGGCAGTCCGGCACCGGCGTACGGCCGGTCGAAGGAGACGGTGACCGCGGCGTCCTCCTCGCCGAGGAGTCCGCCCGCCTCGTCCCAGGCGTGGTAGAGGCTGGCGCCGGTGTGGCCGTCCTCCGGATAGAGGTTGTACGCCTGCCAGGTGATGTCCGGCAGGACCAGCAGCAGGTCGGCCGGGTGGTCGTCGCGGACCGTGAACGGGATGTGGGAGCGGTAGCCGTCCGCGGTGGTGAGCACGGCGACGTACGCGCCGATCGACCAGTAACTCGGGATCTGGAGCCGCCAGGACTGCCACCAGTGGTGGCAGGAGACGGTGCGGTCGGCGGTGAGCGGCGCGGGCTGGACGATGCCGGAGAGCCGGGGGCTCGTGGTGATCTGGCAGGCGCCGTCACCGCCGTAGTGGCCGATGCGGTAGATGTCCACGGAGAACTGCTGTGGCGGGTCCACGGTGATGTGGAAGTCGATCGCCTCTCCGGGGGACGCGGCGCCGGTGGAGGTGAAGCCCTTGATCTGCCGGTGCACATCGTCGGCGGTTCGGGTGCCGCCGTCGGTGGATCCGCGCCCCAGGGCGGGGTCGGCGTACCAGGGGACGACGTGCCCGGTGTCGTCGAAGTAGTTCTCGCTGCCGCGCAGCCAGGGCAGGGGGCCCTGGCCGAAAGGATCGGAGACGGCGTGCGCGAGGGCACCCGACTCCCACCGCCGAATGTGCTCCGCCCCCATACCGATTCCCTCCCTCGAGTCCCCCGGGACAACAGTCGACATCCGATGCGCGATCGAGCCGACGGCCGATGAGCGAGCCGAGGGTCGATGGTCGATGACCGAGCCGACGGCCGATGGAGCCGAAGGACGATCGAGCCGACGGCCGATGGGCGATCGTCGGTGGTCATGCGTCATCGGTACGCCAACAGCGGTGCGCCGACTGTCAGCGTCGATCCCCAGCACATCACATAACGCACGCAGTCCGTCACCGTTCGTCGCGAATTGACGGGAACGGAGCCTGCAATTCCGGGTGTTGAGTGTGGAAACCGGGACGGATGGGTCAGACGAGACGCACGGGTTTGTCGGTGCGTACGCCGACCTCGTCCAGCCAGGAACGCAGCGGTTCGGCGTCCCCGTCCTCGACCAGGCTGAGCACGGGGACGCCCAGGTCCGCCCGGCGCGCTCCGTCGACCAGCAGGGCGGGGCCGTCGAGCCAGTCGAGGCCGGGCGCCGCGCCCGCCGTGTCCACCGCCGCGCAGCAGACCATCGCCGTGACGTGGTCGGCGAGCAGCTCCGTGCCCGTACGGGGCGGCTGGAGCGGGAAGAGCGGGAGGGCGTCGGGCCCGCAGAGGCCAGTGGTGTCGGCGGCGTCGGCGGTACGGCGGCGCTCGGCCGTCGCGGCCTCCTCCCGGGCCACGGCGGTGCCGATCCCGGCGGCGAGCTCCTCACCGGCCCCGGGGCGGCCGGACAGGTGCTCGACGACGCGGGCCAGGGTGGGCAGCCCGGCGTCCACGGGGCGGGCCGGGGAGGCAGCCGGGGCAGAAGTTACGGGGGTGGCGGGGGAGGCGGGTGCGGGGGACAGGTCGGCCGGGGTCGTCATCGCGTCGAGGACCCGGTGCAGCCGGGCGGCCTCGGTGCGCCACTTCCGGTCGACGACCTCCTCCGGGTACTCCTGCCAGCCCACCGGCGACCAGTCGGGCCCGGGGCGGGCCGGACCGCCGTGGAACAGCCGGGCCGCCAGCAGCGACGCCGCCTCGTCGGCCGCGCCCGGCTCCTCCAGCAGATCGCAGGCGGGGCGCTCGCCGAGCCGCGAGGCGAACCCGTCGGCGAGCCGGTCGCGCCGGGACAGCTCGGTCAGCGCGGCCACCACCCCCGCGTCCAGGCGGCACGGCCAGCGGCCCATCCGCCAGGCGGGCAGGGCGACCCGGGTGAGCAGCCGGTCCCAGCCCGCGTAGGCGAGGCCGACCTGCTCCTGGGCGACGATCCGCAGACCGTAGTCCACACCCTGTGCACGGCTCGACGCGGCGGCGGCGACGCCCCGCTCCATCTCGGCGACATGGCCGCGGCAGCTGCGCAGCAGCAGCCGGGCGGTCTGGCCGACGAAGACGCGCGGCACTCTGCGCAGACCCGCCAGCGGACCGGACAGGGGCGCGGCGGCGTCGGCGACCGCGCCGTCGAGTCCCCGGACGAAACGGCGGGCGGCCGCTATGTCGGGATGGGCGGACGGGCCCGTACCCGCGACGACCGGGGCGAGCACCGCCCGCAGCTCCCCGACCCGCATCCACCACAGGAACGGCGATCCGATGACCAGCACCGGCGCGGCCCGCTCCCGGCGGCGGGCCCGGGACGCGGCGAACCGCGTGACCGGGCCGGTGGCCGCCGGGGGCCGCGCCGCGGGGTGCGTACGGTCCTCCAGCCAGCTGTCGCAGTCGGGCGTCAGGGCTATCGCCGAGGGGGCGGGAACCCCGAGCCGGTCCGCGAGGTCCTCGACCAGCCGGTAGAGATCGGGGGCGTCCCGCTCCAGGAGCGGGACGGTCGGGCTGACCGCCGGCCTCGCCCGTACGACGGCGACGGCGACCGCCACGGCCAGCAGGAGCACGACGATCGCGCAGACCCCGACGGTCCAGCGCACCGTGTTCCAGCCGTCGCCCACGGCGAATCCCTGGGCGCCCGCCACGAGCAGCACCACGGCCAGCGCGGCGGGCAGGATCGCGACGGCTGTCGCCCTGCTGCGGATGCGCAGCAGGGCATGAGCCCGAGCGCGCGCACTCAGCGCACCCAGCTCCTCACTTGCACCGGTACCGGACACGACCGGACGTCACCCCCTCTGCCCCCGCGGCGGTGTAGTTCACTCCCCCACTGTGGCACCCGTCACCGACATCGCAATGCCAGTGGGCCAAGTGCCGGAATGCTTGCGCCGCACCCTAGTTGGGGCCTCGGCAGGCGTCATCCGGATGGCTCAGCCGTCACCCGATGGAATGGCTTTGGGTAAAGCTGCTGACGCGCCGCCGCCCTCTGGGCAACGGCGCGTCGACGCGTTCCGCGCGGCCGGTGGGGTGTGGCTCCGGCCTCGGACCTCATCCCCGGGCCCCGGTCTTCGGCCCCGGGCTCGGGCCTCAGCCCTCCGCGGCCTTACGGGCGATGTCCGTACGGAGCTGGGAGCCGTCGAGCCTGATCCGGGCCGCGGCGGTGTAGGCGCGTTCGCGGGCGGCCGCGAGGTCCTTGCCGGTCGCCGTCACGGACAGCACCCGGCCGCCCGCGCTGACGATCGTGCCGCCGTCCTTCTTCGTACCGGCGTGCAGGACGTACGCGTGCGGGGCGTCCTGCTCCGCCACGTCGTCGAGCCCTTCGATCGGGTCGCCCGTGCGCGGCGTACCGGGGTAGTTGTGCGAGGCGATGACCACGGTGACGGCGGCCTCGTCGTGCCACTTGAGCGGGGGCAGCTCGTCGAGCGTGCCCTCGGCGGCGCCGAGCAGGACACCGGCCAGCGGGGTCTTCAGACGGGCCAGGACCACCTGGGTCTCGGGGTCGCCGAAACGGGCGTTGAACTCGATCACCCGGACGCCGCGCGAGGTGATCGCGAGGCCCGCGTACAGCAGACCGGAGAACGGGGTGCCACGGCGGCGGAGCTCGTCGACGGTCGGCTGGAGCACCGACCGCATGACCTCGTCGACCAGTCCGGCGTCGGCCCACGGGAGCGGGGAGTACGCGCCCATGCCGCCGGTGTTCGGCCCCTGGTCGTCGTCCAGGGCGCGCTTGAAGTCCTGGGCGGGCTGGAGCGGCAGCACGGTGGTGCCGTCCGTGATCGCGAAGAGGCTGACCTCGGGACCGTCGAGGAACTCCTCGATCACCACGCGCTCGCAGGCCAGGGCGTGTTCGCGGGCCTCCTCGACGTCGTCGGTGACGACGACGCCCTTGCCCGCGGCGAGACCGTCGTCCTTCACCACGTACGGGGCGCCGAAGGCGTCGAGGGCGGCGTCGATCTCGGCCGGGTTCGCGCAGACGTAGCTACGGGCGGTCGGGACGCCAGCCCCGGCCATCACGTCCTTGGCGAACGCCTTGGAACCCTCCAGCCGGGCCGCCTCACGGGAGGGGCCGAAGCAGGGGATACCCGCGGCACGCACGGCGTCGGCGACCCCGGCGACGAGCGGCGCCTCCGGGCCGACGACCACCAGTGCGGCGCCCAGGTCGGTGGCGAGGCGCGCGACGGCGTCGCCGTCGAGGGCGTCGACCGGGTGCAGTTCGGCCACCTCCGCGATACCGGCGTTGCCGGGAGCGCAGTACAGAGCGGTGACGTCGGGGTCGAGGGAGAGAGAGCGGCACAGGGCGTGTTCGCGGGCGCCGCCGCCGATGACGAGGACCTTCACGGTGTGCAGCCTAACCGCCGGGGCACGACGCCCCTGACGGCCGCCGTTTCCTGAGACGGTCCGGCGAGGGGGCCGCGGGCAGTCCGGAAGGGGCCCAGGACGGATTCAGGCACGTCCGGGGACGGTCGGGGGCGCGGCTTCGGACCGCGCTACTCGTTGGTGAACTCCTCGACGACCGTGGCGCCCAGCTCGCGGACGATCAGCTCGTGTCCGGAGAGCGCCGAGTCGACGAGATCCGGGTCGTCGGCCTCGGGGATGTCGTCCTCGGGGGCGACCACGCGCGGGGGTGCGGCGTACGACCGGGGCGCGGACTCCGGGGCGGACGCGCCGCCCGGTGACGACGGCTGCTGCGGCCGGGACGGCGACGGCTGCTGCGGGCGCTGCTCCTGTTGCGGAGAGGCGGCCGGGCGGGACTCGTCACTCTGCTGGGGCGCGGGGGGCTGGTACTGCGGCGCGGCGGCGTACGAGCGGCCACCACCGCTCTGCGGGGGTGCCCCGGCACCGCCCGACGGGTCGATGACGGTCTCGATCTTCCACTGCGCGTTGAAGCGCTCGGCGAGGGCCTGGCGGAGCACGTCCTCGCTGCCGCTGCTCGCGAAGGTGTCGCGGGCTCCCGCGTTGAGGAAGCCGATCTGCAGGGTGCTGCCGTCGAAGCCGGTGACCTGGGCGTTCTGGCTGAGCAGGATCCAGGTGAACCGGCGGCGGTTCTTCACCGCCTCCAGGACGTCCGGCCACATGTTCCGCACCTGGGCGGCGCCCTGGGCCATGCCCGCGCCCGGCTCGGCGGCGGCGGACGGCTGCGGAGCGGCCGGGCTGGACGGAGCGGGCGCGGGGGCGCCCTGCGAGGGCTGTGACCGGCCCGGGGTGGAGGCCGTCGGCCAGCCGCCGGGGCGGCGGCCCGGCTCCGGCGCGGCCGCCGTGGGCCAGGCCCCGGGCCGCTGACCGCCCGCGGGTGCGGGGGCCGGGGCGGGCGGGGCAGGAGGGGCCGCCGGGGCCTCGTGGACGGGCGGGGCCTCCGGGGCGGGCGGCGGCGCCTGGACCGGCGCGGGCGCATCGCCCCGGACGGCCGCACGGGCGGCGGCGGGCCCACCACCGGGCGGGGCGACGGGCGCGGGCGCGTGGGCCAGGGCCTCCGGGCCGGGGACGTACCCCATCGCGGGCCCGGGGCCCGCGGTCGCGAACGAAGTGCCCCGCTCCAGCCGGTCGAGCCGGGCCTGGAGCGAACGCTCGTCGTCGAAGGCGGCGGGCAGCAGCACCCGGGCGCAGATCAGCTCCACCTGGAGGCGCGGCGAGGTCGCCCCGCGCATCTCCGTGAGCCCGGTGTTGACGAGGTCGGCGGCGCGGCTCAGCTCGGCGGCGCCGAAGACGGACGCCTGGGCCTGCATCCGCTCGACGACATCGGCGGGGGCGTCGATCAGCCCCTTCTCCCCGGCGTCCGGCACGGCGGCCAGGATCACCAGGTCGCGCAGCCGCTCCAGGAGGTCGGCGACGAACCGGCGCGGGTCGTTGCCGCCCTCGATCACCCGGTCCACGACCTCGAAGGCGGCCGCCCCGTCGCCCGCCGCGAAGGCGTCCACGACCGAGTCGAGCAGCGAGCCGTCCGTGTACCCGAGCAGTGCGGTCGCCATGGCGTACGTCACACCGTCCTCGGCGGCACCGGCCAGCAGCTGGTCCATCACCGACATCGAGTCACGCACGGACCCGGCTCCGGCCCGTACGACGAGCGGAAGCACACCGTCCTCGACGGGGATGCCCTCCCTGCCGCAGACCTCTGCGAGGTAGTCCCGCAGCGTTCCCGGCGGCACGAGGCGGAAGGGGTAGTGGTGCGTGCGCGACCGGATGGTGCCGATGACCTTCTCGGGTTCGGTCGTGGCGAAGATGAACTTGAGATGCTCCGGCGGCTCCTCGACCACCTTCAGCAGGGCGTTGAACCCCGCCGAGGTGACCATGTGCGCCTCGTCGATGATGTAGATCTTGTAGCGGCTCGCCGCTGGCCCGAAGAACGCCTTCTCCCGCAGGTCACGGGCGTCGTCCACGCCACCGTGCGAGGCGGCGTCGATCTCGATGACGTCGATCGAGCCCGGTCCGTTGCGCGCGAGGTCCTGGCAGGACTGGCACTCCCCGCACGGCGTGGGCGTCGGCCCCTGCTCGCAGTTCAGGCAGCGGGCCAGGATGCGCGCGCTGGTCGTCTTGCCACACCCGCGCGGACCGCTGAACAGGTACGCGTGATTGACCCGGTTGTTCCGCAGCGCCTGCTGCAGCGGGTCGGTGACATGCTCCTGCCCGATGACCTCGGCGAACGACTCGGGGCGGTAGCGGCGGTAGAGCGCAAGGGACGACACACCTACGAGGTTATCCGGGCCGGCTGACAACCGGCCCCGTAACCGCCGCCCGGGACCATCGCCCGGAAACGCAAGGGCCCCCCACGCACCCGCCAGAGCCGACCTACCCTTGCTGCCTTCCGGCCCTGGGGGAGTTCAGTCAGATAGCGCCACGTGAGGGGCTGACGCCCACCTTAGCGGATCCCCACCCCCACCGGTCCACCTCCCCCTCCTCCCGCACCCGTCCGGAGGGCCCGGCCCGCCCCCGGGGAGATCTCGAAACGGTCTCGAAGCGATCTTGAGGGCAACAGGTTCGCGAGCACTCCTCAACGTCTTGTATTGTTTGCGGCGGAGGATTCGCCTAGTGGCCTAGGGCGCACGCTTGGAAAGCGTGTTGGGGGCAACCCCTCACGAGTTCGAATCTCGTATCCTCCGCCATTGCTCTCACCGGGCAATACGTTGAAGGGCCCCACCGCTTGCGATGGGGCCCTTCGACGTTGAGGGTTGCAGTTTGGGTTGCAGTTGCTTCGCTCTGGACGGAAGCGGATCTGAGGACAGGGTCATCGCTGACTCGTCGGGTGGGCAGTTCGGGGGCAGCACCCGCAGGGCCAGCCCCTGCCTCGCGGCCGACGGCATCAGTTCGGCTAGGTGCTCCGTGCCCGAAATTGCCCCTAGTAAGGTCGTCACCGTGGCCACTCCTCTGCTCTCCGACCTCAACCAGCACGATCTGCCCGCCCTCCCTGCGGAGGCCGTGGAGCATGGGGAAGTCTTCACGCGACGCTGGGTAGTCGATCTGATTCTCGACCTCATCGGGTACACAGCCAACAAGAACCTCTGCGACGTGAAGCTCGTGGAGCCGGCCTGTGGCTCGGGCGCCTTCCTAGTCGCCGTCGCGTCACGTATCAGCGCCTCATGCCGTGTGCACGATCGCCCCCTCAGCGACGCGCTCGCGGCCGTGCGCGCTCTGGACCTACTCGATCACAACGTGCAGCAGAGTCGTGCACTCATCGAGAAGCAGTTTGCAGAAGAAGGCTGGCCGGCCGAGGACGCCCGCAAGGTGGCAGCCGCCTGGGTCGGACAAGGTGACTATCTGCTTCAGCCCGATGAGGATCACCGAACTGACTACGTGGTCGGCAATCCTCCCTACATCCGTCTCGAAGATGTCCCCGATGACCGGATGGCGGCATATCGCAACGTCTGTTCCACGATGGGCGGCAGGGCAGACATCTACATCGGCTTCTATGAGGTCGCGCTTCGAAGCCTCAACCCAGGCGGCCAGCTCGGCTTCATCTGCGCCGACCGCTGGATGCGCAACCAGTACGGCCGTCGTCTCAGGGAGTTGGTGACTAGCCGCTTCAGCATGGACCTGGCCCTGGTCATGCACGACGTAGATGCCTTCGAGGATCAGGTTTCGGCCTATCCCGCGATCACGATCATCTCGAACCGCCACCAAGGCAGGGCAGTCGCGGCAGACACCACTCGGGCATTCGGCAGCGCCCAAGCTGGCGAGTTTGCTGCCTGGTACGCGAAGGACGCTGCAGAGTCGATCACCACCTCGGCGTTCGAAGCCGCTCGCATGCCGCACTGGTTTCCCGACGAGGACTCCTGGCCAGCTGCCTCGCCAGCCAGGCTGGCCCTCCTCGAAGAGCTCACCGAACGCTTCCGGCTCCTGGAAGATTCTGAGACCGGGACTCGGGTCGGCATCGGCATCGCCACCGGCGCCGACAAGGTCTTCCTCACCGACGACAACGATCTGGTGGAGAGTGACCGGCTACTGCCCATGGCCATGGTCCGCGACACCACCAGCGGCACCCTTCATTGGAAGGGCAGCTATCTAGTCAACCCGTGGACAGCCGACGGCACCTTGGTCGATCTCACCGCCTACCCGAAGCTCGCCACGTACTTCGAGAAGCATGGGACTGCACTCCGCAAGCGGTACGTCGCGGCCAAGCAACCCCACCGCTGGTACAAGACGATCGACAAGGTCGATCACCGCCTGACACGGCGCCCCAAGCTGCTATTTCCGGATATGAAGCTGACGATCCATCCGGTCCTGGATGAGGGGGGGCTGTACCCTCACCACAACCTGTACTTCATCGTCTCGGACGTCTGGGACATGCGCGTACTTGGTGGTCTGCTGCTGTCCAAGGTCGCCGAAGCGTTCGTGGATGCATACGCGGTCAAGATGCGTGGGGGAACCCTCCGTTTCCAGGCGCAATACCTCCGCAAGATTCGCGTGCCCGACCCGGCGGCGATCAGCAAGAGCGACCAAGCGTCGCTCGCGGATGCCTTCGAAAAACGCGACGTCAAGGCCGCGACAGAGGCTGCCCTACGCGTCTACGGACTGGCCGAGCTTCCCGACTAGGAGGAACGAACCTTGCCGGTCACCCGCCAAGACTTCGAGGACGCCATAGCTGCCTACTGGGGTGCCAAGCAGCTTCAGAGCGAGCAATCAGCGATCAAGGCCGCGGTGGGAGCTGGTACAGCCGGGTCGGTCCGTGGCGGCAAGCACTTCGATGTCATCGCAGTCCTCCTGGCGAAGTTCTTCCTGGAAGCTGGGTACCCGGCCGAGAGTATCCGCGTCAACAAGTCCCAGGGGCTGGAACTTCCTGGCTACTACCGGCCGCAGAAGCAGTGGGACCTCGTGGTCGTACACAAAGGTGTGCTCGTCGCAGCCTTCGAGATGAAGGCACTAGGCGGGCCCTCCTACGGCAACAACTACAACAACCGAGTCGAGGAAGCGCTTGGGAGTGCCGTGGACCTCCGCCGCGCAGCTCTCGCCGAGCTATATCCGAAGGAGAAGCCGTGGCTCGGCTATTTCTTCATCATGCAGGACGGGGAAGGATCCCGAAGGCCGGTCAAGACTGCGAAGGGTGCCCTGTCCCCAGACCAGATCTGGCACGGCACCTCTTACCAGGACCGGTTCGGCATCTTCTGCGAGCGCCTCGTGGCCGAGCAGCTCTACGACGCCGCGTGCTACGTCACATCCTCAGCTGAAGATCCCAAGCCCATCGAGCTGGTGGACAGCCTCGACTGGCGGCACTTCTCCGCAGCCATCAATGCGCGCCTCACCTACCTGAAGGACCTTGGGATTCCCGGCTAGATGGGTTTCCGACTGCTTCCCTCTATGCGATCCCTACGATCTGTTGGGGTACGCCGCGCGAGGGGAGAGACCGGGGTTCCTCTCGGTCTCGCCCCTCGCGGTTGACCGGCACGCTGGCTACTTCTGGCCGCCCAAAGGCGGCCCCTCGGCGAGAGGCCAGAGCAGGCCGCCGATCTTGTCGGCGGTATCAGTGAGCACCCGGTTGGTGAGGTGCTGGTAGCGGCGGCGCATCCGGGCGGACTTGCCGGGCTCCCAGCCCATGATCGCGTCAACGACCGTGTCCGGGACGCCAAGGATCAGCAGAACGGTCGCAGCCGTGTGGCGGGCGTCGTGGAGGCGGCCCGCGCGCAGACCGGCCGCTTTGAGGAGGTCTTTCCATTCGTGGTGGTCGGTGTTCGGGTTGAGGGGCTCGCCAGTCGTGGAGGCGAAGACGTACCCCTTCTCCGTCCAGAGGTCGCCGGCCAGTCGGCGGTCTCGCTCCTGCGCACGTCGGTGCTGAAGCAGAAGCTGCACCAAGGGTTCGGGAATGCCGATGGGCCGACGTCCGGCGCGAGACTTGGTGTCCTTCGTCTCACGGCGGATGTTGATCTTCTGAGGGCAGTAACCGGGCTTGCGCCCGCAGCGGTTGCCGCAGCCGTGCTCGTACCGGGGCCGTAGCCGGTTGCGGTGGACCGTCATGACCCGCAATTCGAAGTCAATGTCCGTCCACTTGAGACCGAGGACCTCACCCTGACGCAGCCCCAGGGCAAGAGATACAACCCAGCGCGCCGGGTGCCGAGTCTTGTTGGCCAGGTCCAGAAGCTTGTGCACTTCCTCGACCGTGTAGGGCTCGACCTCTTCCTCTTCCAGTCGCGGCGCCTTGGCGACGGAGGCGGGGGTGACGGTGAGGTGGCCTCGGCGCACCGCCTCGTTCAGAGCCGTGCGCACGGTCCGGTGGACCTGGTGCGCGGTGCCGGCGGCGCTGCCAGCCTTCTGCATCTTGGCGTAGAAGCGCTCCAGGTGCTCGGGCTCCAGCTTGGGCAGGCGGTGCGCGCCGAGACCGGGGATGAGGTGGTGGTAGACGGCGACGCGGTAGCCGTCGATGGTGTTCTCGCCCACGTGTGGTGCGGCGATGTTCTCGACCCAATGGGTCAGCCAGGTCGTGACGGTCCAGGTCTGCCCGGCCTTGCCGACGGTGCCGGAGTCGCGTTTGCGTTCCAGTTCGCGGACCGCCTTGGTGGCGTCGGCGCGGGTCTTGCGCTTGACGTGGCGCCGGTCGGGCTTGCCGTCGTCCTTGACGCCGACGGTCACGTAGCCGTGCCACTTGCCGTCCTTGCCGAGGAAGATCGAGGAGGCACCGTTGGGCTGGCGCGTTTTTGCCATGTCCGCCCCCTTCAGGCCGCGTGGGCGGCGGCCGGGGCGGCTGCCTGGGAGCGGTCAGCCAGATAAGTGGCCAGGGCCTCGACCGGCACTCGGCGCAGGCGGCCTATGAGGACGGAGCCGATCTCGCCGGAGGCGATGAGTGCGTACATGGTGGTACGGCCGACGCCGAGGCGGCGGGCGGCCTCCTCAACGGTAAGTGCGACGAGGGGCGCGTCAGAGATGGGTGCCGTGTGTTCCAGCACGAGTGTGCGAAGCCGCTGCTCGGGGACCCCGAGCGCGTCGGCGATAAGGGTGAGCGGAGGCGGAGCGGTGGGCATGAGGGATCGCCTTTCGGCGGTCACGGGGCAACGTGACCGCTGGACTGTCCGGGATGGGCGGTGGGCTTAGATCGGTGTCCGCGTTGGTGGCCCTCGGTGTTCGTAGCACCGAGGGCCTGCGGTGGATGGGCTTCGAAAGCCGTGTTCAGACGCCGGGAAAGATCTCCGCCGAACGGTTACTCGTCGGCGGAACCGCTGCGGAGCGGATCCTCGGGTGAGTTCGGAGCCGGGTAGAAGGAGAGGCTCCCCGGGTCGGGCTCGATGCCGAGGCGCTCGGCGATCTCGTCGTATCGGGCCTCGGCCGCCTCAAGTCTGGCCTTCGCGGCGTCAGCGAGGTCTTGGGCGACTTGGTGCTCCTGTTCGGCCTTCTGAATGTCGAAGGCCGCCTCCTGCAACTCCCAGTGAGGATCGTCGCGGCTCGCGACGGCTTCGAGTAGGAAGTTGCCAGCAGGGACGCCGAGAGCCTTGGCGAAGCCGAGGGCCTCGTTGAAGCTGATGCTCCGGGCACCATTCTCGATCTTGGCGATCTGGGTCTGGTGCATCTTGAAGCCCAGGCGACGCATGCGCTCTGCCATGTCCTCCTGGGACAGGCGGGCCGTCATCCGCAGGACCTTCAGGTTGTGCGCCACCAGGGCTTCGCCCTCTGGCGGAGCCCAGCGTTGCGGCTTGGCGTCGTCCACTTCTTTCACCTCCCTCCTCTTCTCGACAAACGGAGGTCGCCACGCCTCCACCCTTAAACTCTACCAGCATGGATACCCCAACCCGCAAGGGAATACACGCAAATGTGACACACGCCACCATGCATCTGAACAGCAATCATGCCATAAGAGATTAACTTTTCAATGCCCTGAACGCTTGACTTGAGGCGGACGCTCGTGCACACTTATGCCATAAGGGCATCCGCAAACGAACCGCCAGGAGGTTAACCGCGTAGGTGCCCCGAGGAACGCGAAAACCCCCGGCGCTACGAACACCGGGGGCTGCAGGAAACCTCGCCACCGCCCATCCCAGGACAGTCGACCGCGGCGGACCGGGTTGCCCCCCGGAGCCGCCGAGTGAGGATCTCCGTGAACGAGAGTACCGCCCCCGCCGCCCCTGCGGCACCCCGTCCGAGCGGCACCCCATCACCGCACCGTGGCCAGCCGGACGCCGCCGCCGCGCCACTGGACGAGCTGCGCACCGCCTTGGCCCGATTCGTGGTCCTCCCGAGCGAGCAGGCACTGGACGCAACCGTGCTGTGGATCGCGGCCACCCACCTCCAGGAGGTGTGGCAGCACGCCCCGCGTCTCGCTGTGGTCGGCCCGGCGAAGCGGTGCGGCAAGTCCCGCCTGCTCGATCTGCTCACCGAGACGGTCCACAAGCCCGTGATCACCGTGAATTCCACGGCAGCGGCCATCTTCCGCTCGATCTCGGACGAGCCGCCGACCCTCCTCGTGGACGAAGCCGACACCATCTTCGGCAGCCCCAAGGTCGCCGAGAAGAACGAGGAGATGCGCGGCCTGCTCAATGCCGGGCACCAGCGCGGCCGACCGGTACTGCGGGTCGTCGGCAAGGAGCACACGCCCCACTCCTTCGCGACCTTCGCCATGGCAGCGCTCGCCGGCATCGGCGACCTGCCCGACACGATCATGGACCGGTCCGTCGTGATCCGGATGAGGCGCCGCGCGGAGGGCGAGCAGGTGAGCCCGTACCGCACACGCCGCGACAGCCCCGCCCTGCGCTCCCTGCGGGCTCACCTGGCGCGCTGGACCGCCTCAGTAGCCGAACAGGCCCTCCACCTGGAGCCAAAAATGCCGGTCGAGGACCGGGCCGCCGAAACATGGGAGCCTTTGGTGATCGTCGCGGACCTCGCGGGCGGAACCTGGCCAGAGCGCGCCCGCATCGCGTGCGAACAGATGGTCACCGCCGAGGCCCAGGCCGAGGAGGACAACCCCTCCAACGCCCGGATCCTCGCCGACATCCGCCGCGCCTTCGCCGCCGCAGGTGACCCCGAGAGCGTGTCCACCGACGCCCTGCTCTACCGCCTCAACTCCGAACCCGAAGCTCCGTGGGCCGAAGCCGGACGCGGTGGCCTGAGCCCGCGCGCCCTGGCCGGGCTGCTGCGGGAGTACGGCATCCGCTCCGGCAACGTCCGCATGCCCGACGGCAACCAACTCAAGGGCTATACGCGGACGAAGTTCACCGATGCCTGGAGGCGCTACTGCCCCACCGTCCACCCGGAGACCGGCTCGGACGGCAGCAGAGACACACCGACCAAGTGACCTTCACGGGTGCCGTCGGCCGCTCGTCGACGGCACCCGCACCGGGCCGACCGCCGTGAAGCGCCGACCTGCCATCGCGCATTCTGCGGGCGGCCCCGCCCATATCCGTCTCGTGGCGTCCTTGCCGTCCCAGCCAGGTAAACGCAGGTCAGAGGCGGTCTCGCCAAGACGGCACAGCGTCCCAAGACGGATGGTCATCCGTCTTGGGACTCGAAGCGACAACACGGCACTACCGGTGCGCCCGCCCACCGACGTGTCCGCCTGCCGATCGTGACCAATCGGAGGGACACGTCGCGCACGGCGCTGAGACGTCATGCCACCGGCTGCCGTACTGCCTCTGACCTGCTGCTTCAACGGCAAGACGGCCAAGACGGATCACCACGCACCACCTTTCACACCATGCCCCGAGGGGAACCCCACGCCCATGCCCGACTCCGCCCTACCCACCGCACCGGCCAGCCGTCACCGCGCCACGTGGTGGGACCGGCTCGCCATCATCCTGCTCGGCATCGCCGGATGCGCTCTCTCCTACGACGCGCTGCGACAGATGGCCACGGCCGTGCACATCCGCGACCAACTGGCCTACCTCTTCCCTGTAGTGATCGACGGCTTCATCGCTTACGGCGTCCGCGCCCTGCTGGTCCTGCGCGAAGCTCCGATGCCCGCACGGCTGTATGCGTGGACACTGTTCAGCACGGCGACCGCCGCCAGCATCTGGGCGAACGGTCTGCACGCCCTCGCCCTGAACAGGCCCGGCGCAGTCACCCTCCGCCTGGGCGACGGCACCGTCACGGTGCTGTCTGCCATCGCACCGCTCGCCCTTGCCGGAGCGACCCACCTGCACATCCTGATCACCCGCTACGGCGGTACCTCCACCGCCCGAACGTCGATGGACGCAAACGTCCTTGAGTATCAGGGCGGTACGCAACCGGCACCAGAGCGACCGGCCGGGGTTCCGTACACCGCCCGCGCGGACCTTCTCACGGCAGCTCGGCCCAGGCAGCAGCAGTCCACTCGCATGGCCACGGGGACCGCCCCCTTGTCCGCGGCCGACGAAAGCTCGTCCGAAACCGGATACGACGAGGATGCCGATCGCGACGAAGCCGACGTCGAACTCGGACGGGGACGAGAAGCCACAGGCCAGAGCTCCCTGGGGGATTCCGGTCGCCCTCCGGCGACGAGCCTTGGCGGACGTCCCGCGATGGCTTCCATCGCCGAGCTGGCACGCGTCATCGGCGCCGCTCATCCAGGGAGTTCCGGACTGACCCGCGACAGCGCCCGTAAGGCAATCACCGAAGCCGGACTCGGCGCCGGCACCGGTCGGCTCGCCGAAGCGATGGCGCTGGTACGGGACAGTGCCGACGCCCGTCCGCACCCGGACAGCTGACCGGCATCGCAGGGCGCTGCCCGGGACCGAACCGATTCCGGACAGCGCCTGCTTCCCGGTCCGCTACACGAGGTGTCCGGCCGGGCTAAGCCGTCGACTCCCCGGACACTCGCCCCAGCCACCGCAGACCACACTCAGAGAGGACCCTCCAGACTCCCGTGCGCCGCAATCCGTTCTCCCGCAAGATGACGTCCTCCCAGTCCTCGCCGCCCCGTAGTCTCCGCTCAGCGCACCCGCCCACGTCCGACCAAGGCTTTGACGGAGACACCCTCCAACGGACAGCGGAGCGAGCTGGGGCGAAGTCCACATCGCCTGGGGGCGATGCGGACTTCGCGCTCGGATCCGCCCCAGCGGGGGCGGATCCGGCCCCGGCCCGAGGGGCCGGGACCGAGGATGGCAAGGAGGCCGAGCGCGGCCTCCACCAGGACAAGCAGCCGCTCGCCGAGCTGAGCGAGCCAACCGCCGCCCCTGTCGTACGTCAAGCGCCGACCGTGAACGCCGACGTGTTCATGCAGCACGGTGTCGCCGCCAACGATGTCCCTGCCCCTGTTCATGCCGACATCGCGCCCGGCGCCGAGCGCCGCCGGCACCTGAGTGAGGTGCTCTACCGGCCCCGCTCCGGGACCAAGCGCTCTCTGCAACTGACCTGCTCGGCCGAACCGGCGGAGCGTGCGTTCATTGACCTCGCCGCCCGTAAGGCGAAGCGTTCCCGTTCGGCGTACCTCATGGACTGCGCCCTCACCTTCGCCCATGCCTACCTGTCCGACCGCCGTCCTGAAGGCGTCGCTCCGCTCCCGTCTCCGCAGGCCACCCAGGACCTGATGGTTCTGTTCGGCAAGCTGGTCAGGGAATTCGGACGCGTGGGGAACAACCTCAATCAGCTCGTCCGCACCGTCTACCAGGGCGAGCTGCCCAATCGAGCCGAAGACACCCTCAGCGAGTTGCACCAGGTCGCCCAACGCGCTCGCCTGCTGCTGGACCAAGCCCTCGCTGGGGGTGGTCGCCGTGGTGCCTGACGTCTCCACGGGTGACCGCAGCCGTGGCCTCCTGTCCTACCTCTTCGGCCCCGGCCGCCGTAACGAGCACACCGACCCGCATATCGTCGCCGCGTTTGCGATGCCCGGCATCAACGACCCCGGCCGTGTTCCCATCGACCAGCACCCCGGAGCCCTCAGCGAGCTGGCTGACTACCTCGACCAACCCGTAAAGCTGCGCGAACAGCGGCTGGGGAAGAAGGTGCCGCAGCACGTGTGGCACTGCCCCGTCCGTACCGCACCTGGCGACCGTTACCTCACCGACGAAGAGTGGGCGGAGGTCGCCCGCCGCATCGTCCACTCCACGGGGATCGCCGAACACGGCGACGACGCCGCGTGCAGGTGGATCGCCGTGCGGCACGCCGAGGACCACATTCACATCATGGCGACCAGCGTCCGCGAAGACGGCCGTCGCCCCCGCAACAAGGGAGACGGCCGACGGGCCCAGGCCGAATGCCGCAGGATCGAGACCGAACTCGGTCTGCGTCGCTTGGGGCCAGGAGACGCGACCGCGCCGAAGACGCCGTCCGGGCCGGAAGTCGCCAAGGCCGAACGACAGGGCCGCAAGAACACAGCCCGGGTCTGGCTTCGCGAGCACGCCTACGCCGCCGCGGCGGCAGCCCGCGACGAGGACGAGTTCTTCGCCGTACTGACGTCTCTCGGGATCAAGGTCCGCCCCCGTCTCGGTCCCGTCACCGGAGAGGTCACCGGCTACAGCCTCGCCACCGCTGACGACACCGATGCCAAGGGCGAGCCCATCTTCTACAGCGGCTCGGCACTCGCTCCGGACCTGTCCCTAAACCGGCTCCGTGAGCGCTTCGGCTTGGCCGATGGCAAGGCTGCAGGGCAGGCCACGGCGTTGCGCACAAGCCGTACGGACGCAGGCGCCTCCTGGCGGCAAGCCGATGGGGAGCTGCGCGCCGCCTACATGCTCGTCACCGGGGCCACCGAGGGAACGGCAGTCGATAAGGCCGACGCCAAAGTGCAGGCTCAGGCTGCGGCATTCGCCGAGCTGTTGCACAACACCGCAGTCTCTGCGCCGCGCCAGCTCCGGGCAGAAATTCAAGCGGCAGCCATCGCCTTCAACCGCGCCAACCGCTCCGCCATCCGAGCCGACCATCGAGCCGCCGACGCCCTGCGTCAGGCCGGAAGGACGCTGCTGAGCTCGCCCACCGGCAGGGACGGCGACTTCGTCGCCGCAGTGCTCACCTCTGCCGTATTCCTGCTCATCGCCCTCAGCGAGTGGCACGCCCAGCGCGGTCACGCGCAGCAGGCGGCAGCGGCCCAGCAGTCCCTCGTCCACCTGCGAGCTGCCCAACAGCACGCCGCCCGGCCGGCCCTCGCCAAGCTCGCCGCACGTGCCCCAAGTCCCCAGGCACAGGATCGGCTCGCCGCAGCCGTCCGAGCCACAATCCCAGACCACGCGCATCGCATCCTCGCCGACCCGACTTGGCCCGCGCTGTCCACTGCCCTCGCCCAAGCCGAGTCCACCGGCAACCCGCCGCGCCGGGCCTTGGCCGTCCTGTCAGAGCAACGGGAGCTCGACACCGCGGACCGACCGGCCGAAGTCCTGGTCTGGCGCCTGCGGACCGCCACGGCCGGGCAAGTCAGCCAGCGGGCTCGAAGCGCGGCAACCCGTAGTGCTCGCAGCACCCACCTGACGACGAAGGAGGACGCGCCCACCGTTCCAGTCATACAGCCGCAACCAGCGGTCGCAAGTCGTCAGCGCCCAAGCCGCTGATATCGCCCTTCCTCAGCCTGGGAACTTGCTGCCGCGCTTCAGTAAGGAGGCGCGGCAGCGGCATTTTCAACCCGATTCCACTGAGCTATTTCATCATTCCCTCTCCAGGGCGGGGACACTGGTGAAAATAGCGGGCATGCGGGTGGGCTGCAGCGATCTCTGCGGAATAAACGAGGCTTCTACGCGACTGAGTTGAATCGACGATTACTTCTCTCAACAACACAGGAGCCTCGTGCGTTGCGGGACGTCGGCCAGTCCCGCGATCAGTGGCCACTATGGAAGATCTCATTCATTAGAGGCACTGCAGGGGGCTCCAGAAGCACGGATACTTCCATTCCATCTATTCGCCAGACTCCTGTGCCGGGCCATGGAAGGCATACGGGCCCCGTGGAACATCCTTGAGGCTCATTGCCCGATCAAGAAATTCTTCTAGCCTTGCTTGCAGTTCACCGGCATCCGTGAAGGTGTCTGCGGTAATTTCACGAAAGGCATTCTCCATCACCGGCGAAAGCCGGGCAACGCTTCTGATTGACTCCATCATCACCATGGCAGTCATAGTTTCGAGGATGTGACCCCGGGCCGTGTAAATTGAATCCGGCGACTCCCCATTCGGCTGGACGCCCACAAGGATTTCCCAGGCACCTTGCCTGCGAATACGCGCATGAAAGTGCGCAAACTCGCCCAACGCCCTATTGAGGGGAGCGAGTCGGCGCCACCCTGCCGCATTGACCCAATCCTTGGGTGTGGATGACAGAGATTCTTCGAGTTTAGCTGCCTTTTCCGGCTTAGTGGCCCACACTCGAAGCCTAGCGCATTGCTCCAGAACCACCCGCAAGACAGCCATCGATCGATCATCATCCTCAAGCCACAGCCAATGGGCGGTACGAAGTGCCGACGCACACATCGCCGCAGCATTACCTTCGGGAGAATCCCCGAGCCACAAGGACAAGATACCAGCCATCTCGGTGGCGATTACATTCGTCGAGTCGCGACCACCCAAACCATCAATATTGAAGCCGTCACCCAGCTTCTCCTTTTCTTCTTCCAGCGCCTTCAACGCCCAGCGCCCGGCACGCGCACGACGCTCATAGAAGTGCAGGTGAACCATTTCGCCGTCGCGGAAGAGCCGTCCAGCCGGGCGCCTTCCCCTCATCACTTCCTCGTAGGCGTACGAAGCGCTCCGCATCTGCTCAAGAATGTTCGGGGAGAGTCCAGTTTGCGGAAGCAGCGGAAACAGGCTTGACGGGATAGGAGCGTCCCCTCCGGCGTAAATACGTTCCGGAAGCGCGAAAAGAGCCGGAGCAAGCCCAGGTTTCCCTTGTTCCATTGCCAGGGTAGCTAGGCACACCCGAATCTGCCGCAGATACAGCATGAGGACATCGGATAGCCATTGCGAAGCTTCAACAAGTTCCGTCGGCTCATCGGCGAGAAGATCGCATGCATCCCACCGCAAGACCTTGATAAAGTCACCTCTCCCATGCAAGAGCTCTGAGAGCAGCTCCATTAGGGTGCCCGGATATACACGATAGTCCTTACCGATGATCACCGAGGGCCCCTGAAACCCTAGCGACCTTCGCTCATCCTCCCAGAAATCGAGCTCGGAAATCTCGGATCCAACATTCGTGTCAGACTCTTGCTTTATCGCAGACGGATATTTTTCGTGGCCACGCGACCAGGCCCGGGCAGCGAATTCTGCAGCACTCTCGCCAGAGATGTGTTTAACGCCGTAGTTGTACGCTACGTTCTCGGTCCACCTCTCCATTTGTGAGCGCAAGACAGCAGAGGCTCCCACGAACTGCCCACTAAAAATGAGCCGTGCGGCAATAAATGCACTATCAGCACCCCAGGCCAGATGATCCACCCATGATGCTCCGTAATCAGCTGGATGCCGATCTCGAGTCGCCCCAAATTTTCGCAGCACCATGTCGATTAGACCAAAAGATAGCAGCGCTGACATCACAGGTTGGACGGCGCTGGATGAGATCTCGGGAAGATTCATCATGCGCTTGTTATGGCGGGCGATCAAGGACTCGGTTACATGCCTGGTCTCCTGTTGCGCAATTCGCTCGTACTCGGAGAGTGAGGAACCCCGGCGACCTCCACGTCGTTCGGCCCTATTTGCGCGGCGTCTCTCCCTGCGCGCTTTTTCCTGCTCCGACACCGGCGGCTGACGCAACTCGGCCCTGCGCTTGCTTGCCTTGCCCACGTAGACTCCAAAAGGCTTGATGCCTGCTAGTGGCAGAGTGACGTAGATGCGCACGCGTCGCTAGCTACTTTTCCCGTATTTACACGGCGAACAACAGTAGGGGACCGGTGCAGTCAGTGTGGCCACTGCTCGGGGGCCCGTGATGGTGACCGCCGTTGCATAAAGAGGTTGCAGGCACTGCCCGCGGCCGACATGATCACGAGCCGGGCCTGCACGCAAGGTCGGAAGTGGGTGACTCGGATCAGGGCGGCTCACGGGTGCAACCTCTTCACCATGACCGCGTAAACCGGGGAGTCGGCGAAGGGCTGCTGCTCGCCCGCCTTCTCGTAGCCCCACGTCTCGTACAGACCCTGAACCTTCGGGTGCGTCACATCGACCAGGAGCACCGCAAGGTCTTCACCACGTTCCTTCAGCAGGGCTTCGTGGAGCCGCTCCGAGATCCCCCGCCCCCGCCACTGCGGGCGCACCATGACTTCGGAGACGGCGTAGGTCGCGGTGTAGCCGTTGTTCGGAGCGAACGCCGTGGAACGCCACCACTCACGGCCCGGCTGGAGCGGGGCGCCGTACGCGAAGCCGGTCGGCTCGTCGCCGTCGAAGGCGACGACGCAGGTGAAGCCGTCCATCCCTGACCAGTGATCGACGAACCACGGGAACCGCTGGTTGAACTCGTTGTCCATCGCGTCGGCGTAAGCGTCGGCGTGCACGTCGATCAGCATTTGCTTGAAGCCCTCGGGGAGGCTTCCCTGTCCGTAGTGCCGCAGGTCGATCACCCTGGTCACGTTCGGCTCCATTCATCTCGCATGCGGTCTGCCCAGTCGCGGGCGTACGTCGTCGACGGCGCCAGCCGGAACAGGTCTCGGTGGAAGTCTCCGATCAGGGTGCGCATGCGCCCCGGCAGTGGAGCGCCCTCCATGATCGTGAAGACGGTGCCCGCGGTCGCCGTAGCCTGCTCGGGCTCGCCCTGGCGGAGTTGCGCCAGGGCGAGCTGGCAGGTGGCCAGCGCGCGGTTGCGCTGGAACTCCGCCGGGATCTTGGCCAGGGATCGGTGAGCCATCGCCTCTGCTTCGGCGGGCTCCCCGTTGTGGTTGAGGATGATCGCCGCGAGGTGGTTGAGTTCGGCCGGTCCGTAGAACGCGGTCCATCGAGGACGTTCGTCCTCGGCCGCCTTTCGGTAGTTCTCCTGGGCTGCGCCCAGGGACCGGCGAGCGGCCCGCAGGTCTCCCAGCGACGAGTGTGCGAGCGCGAGGCGGACGCGGCCCATGGAGCCGAAGAACGGGTCTCTGCGGGCAGCTAGGGAGCCGTTGGCCGCCTGAGCTGCGGCGAGTTGTTCCGGCCAGTTCTTTCGCTGGTAGGCGAGCATGGCCATGTTGACCCACACGCGCATGGCCGTGGGCGGGTCCTGGGAGAGGCCGGCGAACGTGGACGACTCGTGCAGGTACGTCCGGGCCTTGTCCAGGTCACGTAGGTCGATGCACGACCAGGCGGCGACGGTGGTGAACTCGGCCGCGAGCGCGTACAGAGCACGGCGTACACGTTCGCTGGCGTTCCGGTGCTGAAGCTCCAGCACCTTTGCGCGAGCTTCGAGGGCTGCGGTCGCCAGGGAGGCGTGCCCGCCTTGGCGGTCGTCGGCCTCCACGAGCTGGTTCATGCCGGCCGAGGCTCGGGCCACGTCCGTCATGCCGACCGACCGACGTTGCTTGACCACGGGAACGGCTGCGGCTGCCGTCCCGGTGGTGGAAGCGATGAAGTCGCGACGCCGCACGGGGCCCTCCGGGGGATGTTGCATGGAGCTGGGTGCGCTGAACCCTAAGTCCGCCACGGGGCAGCCGAACACACGCTCAAGTGCGGCGCAAGTGCGTCCGATTGGGCGTCGGCTTGATCCGTTGAGCAGGTTGCGCACCGTCCGGGAGGAGATGTCGCCAGGCCGACCGGTGATCTCCTGTAGCGCGGCGTTCAGACGTGCCGCCAACTCCTCCTGCGTCAGACCGAGTTGATCAAGCCGGTCTTGAAGAACGAGATTTCCTCCCATGCACCGAACGTAGTACCACCGTCACGCTGACACCTAGAGGTCAGGTAATGGAAACGTAAAGTCTTCCGGTTGGTGGACGTGCACGCATCCGGGACTCTTCCTGTTGCGCTGGGCTCGTCGCTCGTTGACTGGTCATCGGTCGCCAAGCCGGGTTCGGTGCGGCGGCACGGAGGAAGGCTCAGTCCTGCCTTGCTTGCCCGGACCGGGAACCCCAGCCGGAGGGAAAGACCTCGTGACCATGACCGTCGCTCAACCGAATGCGATCGGCTCCCCGGGTTACGCCGCAGAGGTGCCTTGCGTACGTGAGTCCGTGAGCCTCGCCCGCGCTTTCGTCTCCCAGGTGCTGGCGGTCTGGGGCATGGACGACGACGTGACCGGCTGGGGAAAGATCATCGTCACTGAACTGCTGGCCAACGCCATCGAGCACACCGAGACCCCGGTGTCGCGAATCCAGATCGAGCGTCCGAGCAACGGTGCCGTCCGCATCGGAGTCTCCGACCGCTCGCACGACGCTCCCCATCTGAAGACGGCCGACCTGAACGCTGAGAGCGGCCGGGGTCTGAGTCTGGTCGCGGCGATGAGTTCCCGGTGGGGCTACGACACGCACCCGTGGGGCAAGGTCACCTGGGCTGTGGTCGAGACTCCGGCGGGGAGGGAGCGGTGAGCACGGCAGTGGCTCCGAAACCTCCAGCCCAGGTGTGGACGCCACCACTCGACGCGGACGGTTTACGGCTCGTGCTGGAACGGTTCCGGGTGTGGGAACCCCTCGATATCGAGGAGGTCTTCGACGACCTCGACTCTGCGATCGGCAGTCAGCCGCCACCTGTTGCAACGGCTGTCGCCCTGCTCGGCCGCCTCCGCAGACACCTGAAGCAGCTCAGCGACATCACGGTGGCTGACGACAGCTTCCCGCCCAGTGCCGAGATGACCCGACTTGTCGAGCGAGGAGTTCCTCTGCTGGAGGAGCCCGCTCCGGCCGACTATCGACAGGCTGTCGGACTCGCCCGCCGTCTCGCCTTCGTGACCTCTGACCTGATCGAAGTGTTAATCGATGCCCGCTACATCAAGGGGATCGAGTGACGCACGCCCCTTGCCACCCGCGAGCCGCCCAGCGGGCTGGTCGACACGGACCGGCACGCCGGGCAGCCCTCCGCGGGCGTGGTCCTCCCAGCGCGGCGTCCAGCGCGGCCCCGTCGGTCAGCCGACGAGCACCGAGCGCGTTCGCCCCCGGTTTCCCCGGCCCATCCGGCACGCGAGGCCGGCCTTCATCCCCCCATACGTACGACTGAAGGAAGTCCATGACGAACACGACCGTCGAGCCCGCCGAAGCGACCCGTCTCCGGAACAAGGTGGTGGACGAATTGCGCGCAGGCGGCGACATCTCCTCCCCGGAGATCGAAGCCGTGATCCGCAAGGTGCCCCGGCACGCGTTCATTCCCGACACCCCGCTGGATAAGGCGTACGACACGTACGCGGCGGTGATCACCAAGACGGACGAGCACGGTGTGCAGCTCAGCTCCGTCTCCGCCCCGCAGATCCAGGCGATGATGCTGGAGCAGGCCCAAGTGAAGCCCGGGATGCGCGTGTTGGAGATCGGTTCGGGCGGGCTGAACGCCGCCTACCTCGCCGAGCTCGTGGGTGAGGACGGCGAGGTCGTCACCGTGGACATCGACCCCGTCGTCACCGAGCGGGCGCACCGGCTCCTGGACGAGCACGGCTACGACCGGGTGCGTGTCGTCACCGCCGACGCCGCCGAGCCCATTCCGGAGCTCGGCGAAGTCGACATCGTCATGGTGACAGCCGGGGCCTGGGACATCGCTCCGGTGTGGACCGCGCAGCTCAAGCAGGGCGGTCGGCTTGTGGTGCCGCTGCGGATGCGTGGCCTGACCCGGTCGGTCGCCTTTACCCAGATCACGGGCGACCACGGCCCGTACCTGGAGAGCGTGTCGGCGCTCATCTGCGGCTTCGTCCCGATGCAGGGCTCGACAGCCCACCGGGAAGAACTTCTTCTCGTCAACGGCACACCGGAGATCGGGCTGAAGTTCGATGACGGGCTACCGGCTGACCCACACCGACTGGACAACGCGGTCACGTTCCCGCGCCACGAGCTGTGGACAGGCGTCGTCATCGGCCTCTCGGAACTCATCGACACCCTCCAGATGGCTATGGCCATCAGCCTGCCCGGCTTCTGCACGATGGCCGTCGACGAGGACCTGGACACGGGCCTGGTCGCCCCCGTGAACAAGCGGTTCGCCCTCGCCGCCGTCGAGGACGACACCTTCGCCTACCTAGTCACCCGCCGCACCGAGGACAACAAGCACATCGAATACGGCGTGCACACCCTCGGCCCGAACGCGAAGCAGTTCGCCGACCAGGTCGCCGACGTGCTCCGCGACTGGGAGGCCAGCCAGCGCGGCGGCCCCAGCCCGGTCATCCGGGTCTATCCGGCCAACACCTCTGATGACCAGATCCCGGCCGACCGGGTCATCGACAAGGTGCACAGCCGGGTCTCGCTCTCCTGGCCCTCGGCGTAACGCCGGAAGCCAGGTTGTTCCACACCATCCGGACAACAAGAGGAAAGGCACGAACATGACGAGCGCCACTCTGACCCCTCCCGCCCCGCGGGCTGGCCTGGACGACGACTTCGCGCCCCTGGACGTGAAGGTCGTCATCACCGAGCACGCCTACGGCAAGCTCATGTGCTCCACGGGCGACGGCTGCGGCACCACCTGCGCGACCGGCGCCTCCGCCTGCGGCTCCTTCACGGAGGACCCGGCCTGATCCAGGCCGTTCCCTGCCGGTGGGCCGAGCGAATCGCTCCGCTCGGCCCACCGGCTCCTCACCCGCCCCGTCAGACGGAGGGCCCCATGGTTTCCCGAGCAGTCGCCGACTACCGATGGCAGGGCGCTGCCATGCTGTGCGCCACCACCAGCCCCGGGCCGGCAGACATCCCCCGTACTCTCGACCTGGACAACGTGGCCGTCACTCGAGGGTGGCTGAACCGCGTCTGGGAATGCGATGGCTTCCGCAACGCGCTGGAGCTGGCCACCCCCGTCCTGTCCGACGCCATCGAAGCAGTCGTCCAAGGCCGGCAGTCCGAGCCCCGTCACGTCCGCCGCACCGCGGTATCGACGGTCTCCTACCTCCTGCGGTGGCAACACCGGCCGACCCCGCTGGGCCTGTTCGCCGGCACCGCTCCGGTGACGGTCGGGCCCAGGGCAAGCGCGCGGTGGCGCGACAAGCACCGCGTGCTGATCCGGCCGGACACCGAATGGGTCACCGACATGGTCCTCCGACTCCAGCGCATCCCCGCGTTACTGGCGCGGCTCCCGCTCGTCGCCAACAACGCCGCCCACACACGGGGCGATCGGCTCGTAGCACCGGGCTCGCCCGCCGACGGGCACGCCGTCCTCCTGGCCCCTGTCGAGATATCCGTCCGCAATGCCCGGCCAGTGGCCGCCGCCATGGACGCCGCCCGCTCGCCCATCCCCTACGGCGCCCTGCACGGCCACCTGCGCGACAACTTCCCGCAGGCCACACCAGAACAGATCGACGCGCTTCTCACCAGCCTGGTCGAGCAGCAGTTCCTCATCACCAGCCTGTGGGCACCCATGACCACCGTGGACCCCCTCCAGCACCTGTGCCACGAACTGGAACAGCACGACGCAGACAACATCCCTGACGTGCGGGACCTGGTCCACGAGCTGTACGCACTACGCGACGAGGTATCCGCCCACCAGCCGACACTCTCCGACATCAGCGTGAGCGCCCTCGCCACGCGGATGCGCGCCCTCACCGCCGTCACCCCGACACCGTTGCTCATTGACACCGCCCTCGACTGCGAGACCCAGCTCCCGCAAACCGTGATCGCGGAAGCGCAGGCAGCCGTGTCAGCCCTCTACCGGACCACCCCGCAGCCCTACGGCTATCAGCACTGGCGCGACTACCACCGCCGGTTCCGGGCCCGGTACGGCGTCGGCGCCCTGGTGCCGGTGATGGACCTGATTGCCGACAGCGGCCTCGGGCTGCCCGCCGGATACATCGGCTCCGAACGCGGAGCCTCCCTGAAGGTGCGCACCGACCGCGACGAACTGCTGCTCTCGCTAATGCAGCAAGTCCTCATCGACGGCCGCGACGAACTGCGGCTGACGGACGACATGGTCCATGCCCTGGAGAAGGCCGCCGGAACGGACGAGCGGCTGTTCGTGCCCCGAGTGGAGGCCGCCTTCGAGATCCACGCCCCCAGCACCCGGGCGCTGTCCAGCGGCACGTTCGACCTCCTGCTCACGGCGGTGCCCCGCCCCGGCAGCAGCATGGCGGGCCGGTTCGCCCACGTCCTGCCACCCGAGCACCAAGACGCCCTCGCCACCAGCTATCGCGGGGCACCGGACCGCCTCGCGGCGCAGCTCGTGTTCCCACCGCGTCGGCACCGCAACGAGAACGTCACCCGCACATCGCGACTGCTGCCGCACATCATCGAGCTCTCCGGCCACCAGGAGCGCGACGAGACGACGATCCAGCTCGCCGACATCGCCGTCACCGCCGACCCGCGCAGTTTCCATCTCGTGCAGCTCTCCACCGGCCGGCGCATCGACGTGCGGGTCCTGCACGCCTTGGAAGGCGGAACCCAGACCCCGCCGCTGGCCCGGTTCCTGGCAGAGGTGGCCAACGGACGGTACGCCGCCTACAAGCCGTTCGACTTCGGCGCCGGTTCTCGGCTCCCGTACCTCCCTCGGGTCCGCTACCGCCGCACCATCCTCACGCAGGCCCGATGGCTGCTGATGGCGGCAGACCTGCCCTGCCGCAAAGCCCCGGGACAGGAGTGGGAGGACGCCTTCGCCTCCTGGCGGGACCGGCTGCGGGTCCCGATGCAGGTCGCCGTCATCGAGTACGACCAGCGCCTCCCGCTCGACCTCTCCCACCCGGTCCACCTCCGGGTCCTGCGCGCCCACCTCGACAATGCCCGGCGCGTGGAGCTGCGCGAGGTACCGGACGCAGACGCCCACGGCTGGATCGGACGGGCACACGAGATCTGGCTCTCGCTGGGCCGTTCCGAGCCGGACACCCCGTACGTGCCCCGGCCGCGCTCCACTACGTCGCCGGGCGCCCAGCGGCACCTGCCGGGCGGCGGCAACGTTCTTCACGCACAGCTCCACGCCCACCCGCGCCGCTACGACGAGATCCTGAGTCACCAACTGCCCCGCCTGCTCGCCGCGTTCGGGGAAGACCCGCCGACTTGGTGGTTCACCCGGCACCGGGAGATGGCCCGGCCGGACGCCGACCAGCACCTCGGCCTCACCCTGCTCCTGTCGCCGAACGCGTACGGAGTCGGCGCACGGCACGTCCACGCCTGGACCGAAAGCCTGCACACGATGGGACTCGCGTCCGGACTCGCCCTGGCCCCGTACCAGCCGCAAACCGGACGCTTCGGCCACGGGCCGGCCATGGACGCCGCGCACCAGGTGTTCGCCGCAGACTCCGCCGCCGCCCTTGCGCAGATCCAGCTCGCCGAGCGCACCGATGCCTTCGCCCCACAGGCCCTCGCCGCCGCCAGCGCCCTGCACCTCGTCACTCCCCTGGCACCGAACGCTGCGGCGGCCGAAGAGTGGCTGGTGGGCAACCTCCCTCAGGGCACAGGACGGTTGGACCGGACCCTGCGCGGCCAGGTGCTCGAACTCACCGGGCCGAACGGTGCCTCTGCGCTCGCGTCCCTCCCCGGGGGCAGGCAGGTCGCCGAAGCGTGGCGAGCCCGCGCCGCCGCAGTGGACTTCTACCGGACCGCATTGGTCAGTGAACGTCATCCGCTCGACGTCGCCCGCTCGCTGCTGCACCAGCACCACGTCCGAGCTCTTGGCGTCGATCCGCGCACCGAGGAGACGACGATTCGACTCGTGCGAACAGCCGCCCTCCAGCACCGGATGGCGGACCGATGACCACGCTGGCAACCACCGCCGCAACAATCTTGGAGCAGTACACAGCTGATCTGGCTGAGCCTCCTCCCCCGCCCCCAGAGGAGCCCTGGGCGGTGCAGTCGCTCGCCGACGGCGTTGCCGGAATCAGCCTGCTACACATCGAGATCGCCAGCAGGTACGGCGGCTCCTGGCGTTCCGCCCACCGGTGGATCACGAGTGCGGCCTCCGGCCCCATCAGCGCGGTCGACCAGGCGGGCCTGTTCCTCGGCGCCCCGGCCGTCGGCTTCGTCCTCACCGCCGTTCCCCCGCCGTACCGGCATCTGTATGCCTCGGCGCGCACGACCCTGCACCAGCACATCATCGGCCTCGCCCACCGCCGCGTGGACGCCGCGCTCGCCCGCATCGGCAGGGGAGACGTGCCGAGCTTCGCGGAGTACGACCTCTTCTACGGCCTCACCGGGATCGGCGCCTACCTCCTGCGCACCGAGCCCGAGGGCCCAGCCCTGGAGAGGATCCTGCAGTACCTCGTCGCCCTTACCCGGCCGCTCGCCGCTGACGGGCGCGGACTGCCCGGCTGGTGGGTCCGCCATGACCCGGCGCGCGGCGAGTCGCCCCACTTCCCGGGCGGGCACGGCAACTTCGGCGCGGCCCACGGCATCACAGGCCCGCTCCTTCTCCTAGCCCAGGCCATGCGCCGAGGCGTCACCGTCGATGGCCACCAGGACGCCATGTTCACCATCTGCGCCCACCTCGACGCCTGGTGTCAGCACGGCGATTCCGGCCCGTGGTGGCCAGAGCACATCTCCCGGCGCGACCTCGACCGCGGTCAGCCTCATCACGACGCCCCCGCCCGTCCGAGCTGGTGCTACGGCACAACAGGCATCGCACGGGCAGGGCAGCTCGCGGGGATCGCCCTGCGCTCACCCACGCTCCAGAAGTTCTATGAGGACGCTCTGTACCGGACATTGTCCGATCTCGCGCAACTCGCCATGGTCACCGACAGCGGTCTCTGCCATGGATGGGCGGGCATCTACCAGACCGCTCACCGCGCAGCCGCAGACGCTCTCGACCCACGGCTTCACGCCCTCCCGGAACGCTTTGGTGACGCCCTCGCCGCATCCGGTCGGCCCAGCTCCCTCTCGGATCCCGGCCTGATCAACGGCGCCGCCGGCACCGCACTCGCCCTCACCACGCTCGCCTCGCAGCAGGCGCCGAGCACTGGATGGGACACATGTCTCTTGATCAACTGATCCAGACAACCGAGCCGAGTCCGACGCAGCACGCCGTCCTCGCCGTCCTGAACGGCCTGCCGCTCGCCGACGCGGCGCAGCAGTACCGGATAGACCCTGTGGTCCTCTCCGACGCGGTCGCGGTCTACGACCAGGCCGGCCGAGAAGCCCTGGCCCGCCACGCAGCCATCACCGACTGGTGGCAGACGTACCTCCGCTTCACCGACTGGCCGAACGCCGACACCACCTTCACCACGCACGTCCTGCCCATCCTGCGCGAGGCGGAAGCCGCCCGCGCGATCGACGGCTGGTGGTACACCAGAAAGCACCCCTGCTGGCGGCTGCGCCTCCGGGTCCAGCCTGCGGGCGGCGCCAAGCTGACGATCGGGGACGGCTTCGACCGCCTCGTCTCCGACGGACACCTTCAGCGCTGGTGGCCCGGCATCTACGAACCGGAGACTCCAGCGTTCGGCGGGAAGGCCAGCATGACGGCCGCGCACGCCCTGTTCGTCACCGATAGCCGAGAGATCCAGCTGTTGCGCCAGCGCGACGATCTCACCGTCGGGCCCAGGGAACTGTCCGTCCTCCTGTGCACGATCATGATGCGCGCCGCCCGACTGGAGTGGTACGAGCAGGGCGATGTCTGGGACCGCGTCATCACGACGGAACACCGCTCTGCCATCAGCGACGTTCCGCCAGACCGCCTCGACTCCCGAGTCCAGGAGATCCGACCCCTGCTTCTCGCCGACAGCGACACCCTGCTGCGCCCCGGCGGCCCACTGGAGCCCGTCGCCGAGTGGGCCGCCGCGCTCCGCCGCACCGGCCAGGCCCTCGCCGATGGCGTCCAGGACGGGTCAATGGATCGCGGGCTACGACAGGTTCTCAGCTACCACGTGATCTTCCATTGGAACCGGCTCGGACTATCCATGCGCGGGCAAAGCATCCTGGCTTGGGCAGCCAGGGCGACAATCCTGCAGGGCGGCGACGACGAGTAGAGCCACCAGCCAACGCACAAGGTTCCCGGAGTCGACCAGTGAAACGTCAGCCGTGCTCTTCCTCAGCAGCAGCCGAGACCGCCCGGCGGGCGCTTCTCAAGTGCAGGGCCCGGGCTATCAGGGAGGTGACCAGCGCCCTGGGTCCTGTCTGTCCAGTCGTCCGCCCCGGATCAGGTCGTCCATGTCAGCGCACGTCGTCGTGCCAGTCGCAGTTCTGGCGCAGGTAGCGGTAGGTCACCCATTCCTGTGCCAGGCGCTGTCCGTCCAGCAGTAGTTGGCGCCCGCTCTCCTGGCATGGCGCCGGGAGCCACTGGGCCAGCTCGCCGGCGGTTGTGGCGCTGATGGACGCTTCCTTGGCCGTGGCCGGGCGGGGGCGCCCCAGCAACTGGAGCGCCCGATAGAGGTGCTCGGCCGGCTGGACCGGGGGAAGCCCGAGCTCCGCTGCGGTGTCACAGGCCCGCAAGGGGATTCGCAGGCCGCTGGTGTCCAGATCGCCGAAGTACCGGATCTGCGTGATGCGGTGCTTGGCCTTGATCGCGCGGATCGATGCCCGGAAGGTACCGCCCAGACCCCAGGCCACATACCCCAGGCGGTGATCACCGGGGAGGCTTTCCACGAGGGACCACCAGGTGGTGGCGTTCTCCACCACGAACAGCACATCACCGGTCCCGACGCGGCAGTAGCGTCCGTCCTCGTCCTCCAGCGGGAACGTCTCGGTGATCAACGGTGGGGGTGGCCTGAAGGCGTGCAGCAGTTGGTCGAGCCGGCCCTGGTCCGAGAACAGCGGCCCGGACTTGAGGTCGTCGAGCGTCTTCTCCGGCATGAGGAAGTCCTCTGCGCTGCCGAACGTCCCGAAGATCTCCAGGGCGCGCTCCCGCAACGGGATCCGGAACAGGTCCGGTCCGCTCTTGAGCCACCGGTCGATCACCGCGTAGGCAGGCCGTTGCTTCACGGTCGCTGTGGCCCACTCCTCGGCAAGCCAGGTCAGGGCGGGATGCCATCTGGGCATGGGCGGCACAGCCGGTGGCTGCGCCTGCGGCAGGAGCCGGACCTTGACAGGCAGGGAGACCTTGTCCGGCGTTCGTCGCTGGACCTGCCGGATCAGGCCGGCGCTGTCCAGCGCGTTCAACAGGCTGGCCAGGACTGCGGGTTCGAACGCCCCGGCCACGTTGCGGTGCGGCACCCGGCGGAAAACCTCCCACACGGCGCCGAGGGGGATGAAGGCATCCTTGTAGGGGCTGCGGCCGTGCGCCGCGGCCCACTCCCGAAGTCCTGCGATCAGTTCACTCTCGCGGCGTGGCAGTGCCATCGTTCCCCTCGGGGCCCTCGTGCGGCGGTTCCTCACGGCGGAAGATTCTGGCACTGTCGATCTGCCCGGTGCCGTCCTCAGGCGCGAGCGCATCCAGGTGCCGACGGATCATGTCGTCGACGACCAGGTACTTGCGGGCTGCCCGCAGGTCGGCGTCGTTGCGCAGCCGGACGATCAGCGGGAACTTCCCCAGCGCCTTCTCGTCGTACAGGCCGGTGGTGTACACGAGCTGCACACCCAGCGCCTGCGCGACCTCGCGCTGCAGGTCCAGCAGGTAGTCGGCGTTTGCCCGGCCGATCGGATTGTCCAAGAACAGCACCCCTGCGTGGCGCGAGCGCTCGCGGCCCTGCTGGTTGGCCCGAAGCGCCGCCATCGTGCAGTACAGCAGGATCGCCGCCGTCAGCTGCTGCCCCCCGGAGAAGACGTCCTTGACCTTTGACACCCGCACCCGTTCCGCGCGAAGGACCGTGTCCGGCTTGAGTACCTGGACTTTAAACCCGCCGGGTACAGCGGTGTGCACGGCGCGCAGCAGCAGCGACAGGCCATCGCGTGCCACCTTGCGGCCGTCAGTGGTGCGGCCTGCCGCGGCCTCTTCGGCGAGCTCGCCCAGGCGTGGCAGGAGCAGTTCGTCGGGCTGCGGTTGGAAGGAGAAGTGGATGAACTCCTGCCCCGCCCAGTCGCCGAGGGTTCGTGGCAGCCGGGACAGCCGCTGGGCCAACCGCAGCAAGGACAGGGCCTTGTCGCTCTCGCCCTTGAGATGGTCGACGATGGTCTGCCGGTGCAGGTCCACCTCGTGGATCTCGTCGGCCAGGTTCCTTTTCCGCGGCTGGAGCGCGGCAAGCCAGTCCGCCGCGTGCTCGGCTGTCTTCTCGGGCGACAGGTTGGTGATCTGCTGGCGCACCGGGATACTCAGTCCCGCGTATCGTTCGGCGGCGGCGTGCTGCTTGATCTTCTCCGTCGCGCTGCGCAGGACCTTCTCGGTGCGGCTCAGTTCCTTCTTCCCTTGCTCGGCCGCACCGCGCAGGCGTCCATAGTCACTCCAGCCGGTCTTACCGTCGCCGACGTAGGGGGCGGCGTCCGGTTCCGCTGCCGTATCCGCCAGCGCCTGTGCGAGATTTGCGAAGGCCCCCGCCGCGTCCTTGGCCTGCGCCGCCTCCTGTGCCACGGCGCTCTGCTGTTCGCCGATCCCGGTCTGTGCTGCCTGCGCCGCGGCGTGCTCCGTCTCCGCAGCCGCCACCGACTGAAGGCAGCCCTCGATCGTATCCGGCAGGTCAGCGGCCAGCATGGTGGCGGTGCCGTCAGCGGTCAGCTCATGGAGCTCCCTATGCCGCTCGCTCAGGGCGTTTTCATGCTTGCCCTGCTCCAGTACGGCCTGTGTGACCGCGGCTTCAGCTGCCTCCAGCGTTCGGTCCGCCCGCTCCTGCGCCTCGGCGCGGCTGCGCTCGTCCAGCGATTCGGGCGTTTGCAGCAGACGGCGCGCTGTGGCCCGGTCCGTCTCGTCCAGCGCCGAGTATTCTGCCGCCGCCTCCGCGGCCCTCGCCTCGGCCTGGGCGAGCCGTTCGCGCAACGTGCCCGGGACATCCGCGTTGTTGAAGTTGGCCTCGGCTTTCTCGTAGGCGTCCCGCAGCACCGGCACCGGGTCGCTCGGCGGTTCGGCGTCCAGTCGCATGTCGTTGGCTCCGGGCAGCGCAGCCCACTCCCGGCCGGCCGCGGCAGCGGCTCGGCGCTGCTCATCGCCGGCAGCGCGGTGGCCCTCGGCGAGACGGCGATGCTCATCCGCGGTGGCTTCGGCCTCGTCAGCCTGCTTCTGCCATGCGCCCTGCTCTGTTTCGGCGGCCGCGGCCTGCTGGAGCCACGACGGCATCTGCGTCAGCCGCTCACTGAGCTCGGTCAGCCGCCGGCTCACCTTCTGCCAGTGGTCGAGATCCCCCTGAGCATCGTGCAGTTCGTCGCGGATACCGTCCCGGCGCGCCACCAGCGCGTTCATGAACAACTGTTGTTGGGCGGTGTCCTTCTCCGCCTCCTCCAAGACCGTTCCGGCGGTCGTCAACGCCTCCTGCAGGCCGGCCAGGGCGCCCTCGGGGTAGTCCTGGCGCCACTGGCTGATCCGTTGCCGCAGTTGGCCGTCGTGCCGATGAGCAAAGTGCAACTGCTTCAGGCGTTCCTCCGAGCGGGCCCAGCGCTCCTCGATGACCTTCTGTTCGGTCTGGGCGGCCTTCTCCTGGTAGAGCGCGACGTTGAACGGCAGCGTGAACCAGGGCTCTCGGGTCGGGGCGTCCGCCGATTCCAGCAGTCCAGCGACCGCGCCCACGGTGACGTAGTAGGCCGTCGGCGCCCCCCGCCCGAGGATCTCCCGGGCGCGCTCCAGGTCGTCTGGCGAGTTCAGCAGCACGCCGCTGACCAGATGTGGGGCGCGCGCGAGCATCTCCTCGCGCTGCTGGAGGGGAAACTCCGTGAGGTACTCCCAGCCCGGCCAGGCGTCGATGCGGGGCTCGGACTGCTCCAAGAGCCGGCAGGCATCCCGCACGACCTCGGGTGGGGGCAGCATGCGGCCGTCGGCCAAGGCCAGCCGGGCGAACTCGTCACGGGCCAGCTCGATCTGCACGGCGACCCGCTCACGTTCCGCTTCTGCGATCGTCGTCTCCAGGCGGTCCAGCAGAGCGTGCGCGTCCAGGTCCAGGCGCACCTCGGTGCCCAGCAGATCAGTGAGCCTTGGTGTGGCCTCGATCGCCCGGGCGCGGGAGCGGGCCGTGTCCAGGGCCCGCTGCGCCTGCGTGCGGCGGCCGCATGCGGCCTCCTCCTCGCGGATCGCCGCGGACAAGGTCTCCTGGACAGCGATCTGACGTTGGTCGAGGCCCTCCCGCTCCAACTCCAGCGCCTTGATCTGCTCTGACGCCAGGTCGACGGCGCGTCGTGCATCCGCCGCGGCGGCGGGAACAAGATCAGTGGCGGGTGCCAGCCCTGCTGCGACAGCCTCCTCGGCGTCGGTCCGTGCCGCAGCGACCTGTTCCAGCAGGCCGCTGGCTTTCGCCTCGGCCTGGCCTGCCTTCTTCAGCGCGGCCTCCCGCTCGCCTCGTGCTTGTTTCTCGGCCGCCGCCTCCACGCCTGCTTGTTCGAGTTCCTTCTCCTGTGCACTCGCCGCCGCTTGCCGGAGCGCCAGCAACCCCTGGGCGAAGGCCCCAGCGGCCCGTTCACGGGCTGCGAGCGCAGGCGCGACCGCCAGCTCACCCTTCTTGACCAGCAACGCCAGCGACCGGAGCGCGTCCGACCGGGTCAGATGCCGCTCCACGGCAGCGGTTGCTCTCCAGCCGTCCGCCACGGTCTTGGCCTCCCGCCGGCGGCGGGAGGCCTCCTCTGCGTCAGCCTTGGCCCGCTCGACCTGTAGCTGTGCGAGTCTCTCCCGCCGGCCCGCGACCGTTGCCGCCCAGCGACGCGTCAGCCTTGATGCACGCTTGAACTCACCTGCCAGGCCCTCCAACTGCCTCTCAAGCAGCGACACGCGGTCCTGGTCATCGCGGACGCGGGCCTTGACCTGCCCGTGGAAGGCCGCCAGCTCCGTACCGGCCCGCTGAACCTGCTTCTGGGCCTCGTGCACCGCGTCTGCCGCGTCGATCAGCGGCTCGAGCAGCACCATGGCTTGTTCCACGAACGCCAGCTCAAGCGCCAAGTCCTTGCGCCCCGCGAGCTTGTGGGCGTACTTGGAGACCAGGGCAGCCAGATCGTTCAGGCCCTGGTGGTCGAACACGGCCTCGAGGAGGAAGTCGACGAAGCCTCCGTCGGATTCGAGGGTGAACGCGTGGACAGCCTCTCCCTCGTCCCTGTTCATCGCCCGCTGGTATCGAAACAGCTCGGGGTCCAGCCCGAGCTGGCCCAGCAGCTCGGTCCAGTCGCCCTGGGACTTGGGCCAGTTCACCGCCAGCCGCTGGTCCTGCGCATACAGCTCGTTCACACGGTCGCGGTACGTCGGCAAGGCCACGTACTGGCCCTCCTCGACGACGGGAAGCGTGTCCAGGCCGAGGGTCTCGGTGGGAAGGAACGCGTACCACCGCTCGATGAGGTTCTCGGCAACCGTCGAGACGACCTGGTCCTTCCAGCACAGCGCTTTGGCGGTGACCAGCAGCTTTCCCGTGATGGCGTGCATCCACTCCAACGCGATGTGGGACACGTCCTTGGCCAGGACGTAGTCCTCCAGCAGCCGCGGATCCGGTGCGTCCTTCACGCGCTGCCGGCCCGGCAGGAGGACCGAGAAGGCCAGTTTCAGCAGGACCGACTTGCCGCCCCCGTTCTCCAGGAACACCACGCTCGCCGGCGACGGACGCAGCCCCTGGGCCCCGGCCCCGAACAGGTCTCCCTGAACGGCGGCGACCGGCTGCCCGGCGCCGGAGAAGTCCAAGATCACGTCCTGGAAGCGGGCGCCGGCCGGCCCGGCCGAGCACACGCGAATGCGGGACAGTTCGTACATGGTGGTCTGTTTCCCGCTCAGTAGAGGGTGTCGTCGTCGCCGGTCACCCGAAGGGACGCGGTGGTGTCTGTGGGCGGCACGACGCCCAGGAGCAGCAGTTCCCGGTAAGTGTCGACCGCCGCGAGCTCACGGACCTGCAGCTGATAGCGGCCCGTCGTGCGGTAGACCTTCACCATCAGCTCCGCGTTCTCGCCCTCGTTGAGCAATCCCTGATCGACCAGGTACCGCAGGGCCTTGCCGACGATCGCCTCCGAGGTCGTCGGCACCACCTGCCCGCTGCTCGTCTCGCCGGCCTCCGACCGGCGCGCATAGACCCGCCACGCGTGCTCCAGCTCCGGTGTCTCAACCGGCGCGTCGCCGCTCTCCGGCCCGGCGGCCAACCGTTCGGCCAGCTCCTGGCACGTGTGGCGCACCTGCTTGTCGACCGTGGCGGCCGTCACTGCCCCCACATAGCTGTCATCGGCCAGGTCCTGGGGACGCGGGAAGCACAGCGCGGCGATCGCCAGGTGCGCGATCCCGTGCAGGACCCGCTCCGCTTCACGCTGGTGGCCCTGCCGCGCCTGCCGCGCGTAGCCCTCCAGCCGGGTCTCGAACACCGACCCGGGTACCGGGACGATCACCGAGCCCGCCCGCATCGTGACGCCCAGGACGTTCAGCCCCAGCCCGGTCGCGCTGCGCCGCACCAGGTCCTCGAACGCGGGCTCCTCGTCGAAGCGCCGCACCAACGCGGCGTAATCCCGGTCGCGGTGCGGGAGCACCCGCGGCCGGAACGCGTACCCGATCAGCCGTGCCGCCGCCTCGGCGTCATCCCCTGCGTACCCGCCCACTGCGGTGGTCACTTCCCGGGTCCCCCATCCGTCGTCTGGTTTGTTCCGCCCACGGTGTCCGGGAGCACCTGCGCTGTGGTCAGCCACAGGTCGTCCCCATGAAAGCCGGCGCTGTCCAAGACGGTGTCCGCCCGGACGGCCAACCGCACGTGCTCGTCCCCGCGACGCTGGGCGGCGCCGGCGTCGGGGTTGTAGGCGTACACGGCAAGCAACGCGACGAGCGCGGGCAGATCCGGGTCGAGCTGTGCCGCCTCCTGGAGCAGGCTCGACAGCGAGCGCACGCTCCCGGGCAGGCGCAGCAGTTGCTCGGCCATCTCCCACTGCTCGCTGGTGAACCGAGCGGCGTCCTCCAGCGGCTCCACCTGCGGATCCTCCACCGGCCCGGCGAACCGGGCCGGCTGCGGCGCCGGACGCAGCAACGCGGGCACGAGCGTGGCCAGGCGCGGAATGTCCTGCGTCCCGGGCCCGGTTGCCCGGGCGAAGAAGCAGTCCACCGGTACGAGCGCGTCCGCGACGGTGAGGCCCAGTGCGGGACGCAGCAGTTGCCCGAATAGATCGAACGTCGACCGCTGCGGCTTCAAGGAGAACTGCTGGCGGTCCTGCTCCGCGCGGAACACCTCCCGCGCCTCCAGCAGGCGCTGCTGCAGGCGGATGTGTCGGCGGATGCAGTCCTCGACGATGGCGACGAGCTCGGCGGCTTGCCGCTTACGGACCAGGTTCTGGGCCTCGTCCCGGGCCTCGGCCATGTTCTTGGCGATCGCCCGCTCCGCCCGCACCCGCTCCTGGACGTGCGCCAATGCCTCGGTCAGCAGGTCTGGGACCTTCTCCAGCCAGTCGACCGACGCGATGTTGCGCCGGGTCGCCTCCAACTGGACGTGGATCAACTCCCCGTACTGGATGGTCCGGATCCTTGCCTGCTCCGCCACCTGCTTCGCGTCCGCGAGCCGCCCCCGCCTGATCAGGTTGGCGAGTTTGACCTCCGCGGCCTCCTGGGCGGACTCCACGTCCGTGTCCAAAGCGCCAACCAGGACGTTCAACGCCTCATGTGAGGCATGCAGGTACAGCACGCCGGCGCTGTCGCGGCGCTCCACGATCAGCTTGAAGGGGAACGTCAGCACCCGGTAGACGCCGTCCGCGTCCACCGCGCCGTAGGGGCGGTGGAACGCCTTCTCGACGTCGCCGTGATTGATCAGGCTGTCCAAGACCCACCGTGCCACCCGGGCGTGCTCTTCCTGCGTGCGGTTGGGCGCCTGGCGGGCGACGAACCGCTGAACCCGGTCAAGGACGTGACGGCGGCTGGCTCCGGTGTCGAAGTCCATCGCGATGGCGACCTGGTCGATGGTGTGCAGGGCTATCTCCGCCATCTGGTAGACCTTGGCGTCGGCCCATTCCACCTTGCCTTTGTTCGCGTCCAGGTCGTGCAGGGGCGCCGTGCACGCCAGCGCCTTCGCCCGGCGGATCAAGCCCTCGTCGTGCAGCAGCCCCTCGTCCACCCCGCCCGCATCGGCGTGCGCCGGATCCTCGAACCCCACGTGCGTCCCCCTTGTCCCACACCTTGGCCGGGGCTCGCGCGCACGTACGTCGGCGCTCGCGAACTGGCACCCCGCCGCTACCCAAAGAGCATGCCCGCGCCGACCCGTCGCCGGTCGGCATATGCCCAAACTCGCCTCTGTCTGCGCTGCCTGCCGCTACATTGCGCGGCCGGTGCCGGTCTGAGAAGCCGTTGTCGTACCGATTTTGGTGGACGTGGGTTCGACTGGAGCAGCTCGGCCGGGTGGTCTTGCCGCTTGGCGGACATGAAGACAGGGCCTCTGGTGCGGCACGGGGTTGTCGAGACCTTGAGCGCGCCTGGAGACCCTGTTGTCGCAGTTGTACGTCCACGCGCCGGTCGGCTTCCGCTGTCCGGGAGTGCGATTGTCTCGCCCTCCGGTTCTGGAACGCCGGGGACCGGCCGCACAGGCGTCCGAGGTATCCCTCGGACATGACCGATGCGGAGTGAGCTGTCGTGCGCGAGGCAATGCCCGTGCCCGCCTGGCTGGAGGGGAGGGGCGGGCAGCCGGAGGACACCTGCCCACCGGCAGCTGGTCGACGCGGTGCGCTACCTGGTCGCGGTCGGCATCGATGCCGACCGTGAGCTGGGACTTCGACGGCGGGAAGAAGGTCAACGGCCGCAAGCGGCACATCGTCGTGGACACCCTCGGACTGCTGCTGACGGTGCTGGGCACGCGGCCTGCATCACCGACCGCGACGCCGGAACGACGATGCTGGAGCGGCTGCGTCAGCGGCACTGGCGTATCACGCTGGTGTGGGCCGACAGTGTTTACCCCGACCGGTCGGCGGTGCCCGGCAAGCTCTGGCGCATGCTGTTCAGCAAGGCAATCAACGACATCGGCGTCCTACTGTAGCTCGACCGGATCGGCTGGTCAGCGGTCGCCCGGAGCTGACGCGTCCCGTGCCACGGGTCGCACAGGCCGTTGGGGCGGGGTCCGGAGGAGCCCCCGCCGGGTAACCGCGCGGCTGGAAGCCACGCGCACAGGCGGGAAGGCAATCCACCGTGCCCCGATGTAGGGGACGCGGCACTGCCGGATCGGCCGAAAGGCCGATGACGGGAGGGGTCCACCGGGTGAGGGAGGGGTGCAGTTTGGGTTGCATTCAGCTCTGTTCGAGGGGGTTCAGCTCGGCCAGCTGGCACGGTTCCACTGCAGTTCAGGACGGTGGCGAACCTTCCCGGACCCCCGGACGAACAGTTGGAAAGCGTGTTGGGGGCAACCCCTCACGAGTTCGAATCTCGTATCCTCCGCCATTGCTCTCACCGGGCAATACGTCGAAGGCCCCCGCAGCTCGCTGCGGGGGCCTTCGACGTATTCCGGTCTCGCGGAAACCGTACGGAGAAAGCCGACGGCACCCGTACGGGGGGGGGAGGGGGGAAGACGGATACCGCCGGGGCTGTGGGAGATGCGGCGCTGCGGGCCTCGGGGGAGAGGCCGGCGGGTGAGCGAGGCCACACCGGCCTGGGCGAACTTCTCGTCGAGGTCGCCGGATAGGACACCGGTCACGCCGAATGCCCGCGATCGGGGCGCCCTTCGCGGTGACGGGGGCGCCGCCCGCGAGGGACAGGGTGCCCGGGATGTCCTTCAGCGTCAGGGCGTTCGGCAGGTGCTCGGCGAGCCCGGAGGCCGGGGCGTGCGTCAGGCGCGGCCGTCCACCGGACGGTTTCAGACCAGGAGCTTCGTCTTCGCCCGCTGGAACTCCTCGTCCGTGAGCGCGCCCCGGTCCCTGAGCTCGGCGAGCTTCGCCAGGTCGTCGGCGTGGCTGCTGCGCGGGGCGCCGGTTCCCTCCGCGCCCGGGTCGGGGGAGCTGGCGGCCTCGCGTACGTACGACTTGAAGGCGGCCTCGCGGTTCTGGGCGTCCTTGATCTCGCGCTTGGTCATGGAATCGCCCCGGAAGATCACGTACAGCAGTACGCCGAGGAAGGGCAGCAGCAGGCTGAGGATCAGCCAGCCCGCCTTGCCCCAGCCGCCGAGGTCATGGCTGCGGAAGATGTCCGTGATGACCTTGAACAGCAGGAACAGCCACATGATCCAGAGGAAGAAGACCAGCATGGTCCAGAAGAGGTTGAGCATGGGGTAGTCGTCCACGGATCGCTCCTCGGTCGGCGCGTGCGTTCCACGCGGTCACGGGCGGGTAAATCATGGGCAAATCAGTCATACCACCGCATCTGTGTGCCTGCTCGTTGTCCGTGCATTTCCGGTCGGTGGGCGGGATGGTCAAAAGGGCGTCCGGGATGGCGTAGAGTTGGGTTTACCGACGCGGGGTGGAGCAGCTCGGTAGCTCGCTGGGCTCATAACCCAGAGGTCGCAGGTTCAAATCCTGTCCCCGCTACTGAAGGATTCGGGCCCGGCACGCATACAGCGTGCCGGGCCCGAGTCGTTTTCCCCTGGGGTCACGCCCGTACTCCCTTTGGCCGATGCGGAGTCGCCGACCGTTCCCGCTCCGGTGAGGCTGGGGCGGGGCGGAGCACGGCGCCGTCCGTGCTCGCGGGTGTACCGGGCAGGAGACCACAGGTGTGGAAGTGGGAGAGGCGGCGCGGTCAGCACGCCGGGGGCGGTGCCCGCAGCCGGAGCTTCGTCCGCACGCTGCCCGCGCTGATGATCATCGGCGGGCTGTTCTTCGACGGGCTCGCTCCGCAGACCTTCACCGCCATTCCGCTCTTCGTGGCCGCTCCGCTGATCGCGGCCCCGTTCTTCTCGCTCGCCAGCACCATCCGCACCGGCCTCGCCGCGATGCTGGCGGTCATCGTGCTGCGGCTGTACAGCAGTACGTTGCCGGAGATCGTGCCGCTGATCGAACTGCTCACCCTGGCCACCGTCTCGGTCCTCGCGGTCGTGATCAACGGGGTGGTGCGGCGGAGCAACGAGCGGCTGGCCTCCGCGCGGTTCATCGCGGAGACGGCCATGCGCGCGGTGGTGCCCCAGCCGGCCGGACGGATCGGCGGGCTGCAGGTCGCGGCGCGGTACGAGGCGGCGCAGGCGGATGAGTACGTCGGCGGCGACCTGTTCGCCGTGGCGGACACCCCGCACGGGGTGCGGATGGTGGTCGGAGACGTACGGGGCAAGGGGCTGGGGGCCGTGGAGACGGTGGCGGTGGTCATCGGGGCGTTCCGCGAGGCGGCCGAGCGGGAGGGCTCCCTGGCGGAGGTGGCGGGGCGGCTGGAGCGGGCGCTGTCGCGGGAGGAGGCGCGACGGGGCGGCCTCGACGTGCTCGAAGGCTTCATCACCGCCGTACTGGCCGAGATCCCGGCCGGACTGTCCCGCGTGCGGATCGTCAACCGCGGGCATCCCGAGCCGATTCTGCTGCATCCGGACGGGGCGCTGGAGGTGCTGCGGCCTTCGGTGCCCGCGCTGCCGCTCGGCATGGGGCTGGGTGTGTGGCAGGAGCGGACGGACGAGTGGGACCTGCCGGACGGGACGACACTGCTCCTCTATACGGACGGCCTCTCCGAGGCGCGGAACGCCGAGGGGGTCTTCTACGACCCGGCGGCCCGGCTGCGCGGGCGGATCTTCCCGGGCCCGGAGGAGCTGCTCTCCGCGCTGACGGACGACGTACGCCTGCACACCGGTGGCGAGACGACCGACGACATGGCGCTGCTCGCGGTGGTGCGTCCCGGGCAAGGGCAGCCGGTCCGGCGCCGGACCGTGCCGATCGTGGGCGTGGAGAAGGAATGAGCGGTCCCGCGGCAATGCCACGGTGCGTAGTCGAGAGGCGCCGCTCCGCATAACATTTGACATAACGTCAGAAATGAGTTGGCGGCTGAGGGGCGGTCAAGTGGCCCTATTGGTCAGCTTATGTCCAGTAAAGTCCAGGCCAAAGACGTGAACGATCAGTGGGAACAGCTTGGAATGGAGCCCCGGTGTCTATTAACGTTCGATAACGCAGCGCGGTCGTCCCAGCCGTCATCAATGGCGGCGCCGTGCGCGAGCGCCGAATCCCGCAAGGGAACCGGGGAACCACCTCCATGGGGTGAATCGGACACCTGTGTCTCGTGAGAGGCAGAGGAGCCCGTAGGAGACCTTCCTGCTCCGAACCCGTCAGCTAACCCGGTAGGCGAGAAGGAAGGAAAGGAGTGCGCCCCCGTGGCGTCCAACAAGCCTGCCCCTGAAGCCCCTTCACGGTTCCACGGCGATAACGGCGATTACGGCACTGGCTACGGCACCGGCTACGGCGCCGGGCACACCGGTGAGTTCGCCCCCGACTTCCGCTCCGACACGGACAACGGCGAGGCCGAGCGCGGCTGGAGCGAGTGGAACCCCACGGAGGAGACGGTCCGCCCGGTGCGCGGCAGGCACCGTGTCGCCAAGCAGCGCACGGGACTCGCCCGCAGTTCCACGGTCCTGGGCGTCGGCGTCATAGCGGCGGTCGGTGCGGGTGGCATGGCCACCGCGCAGGGCAAGCCCCCGGTCTCCATCTCGGTGCCCGACGCGATCACGGAGAACCTTCCGGACGCCAAGTCCCTGCCCGGCGTGGGCTCCCTGTTCTCCGACGGTTCCGAGGCCGACAAGGCCGAGGCCGCCGCCACCGCCCCGCTCACCACCGCGGGTATCACCACCGCCGAGGCCGAGCAGGGCACCACGGACGCCGGTGAGGCACTGCGCGCCCGCATCCTCCAGCAGGCCGAGCAGCAGCAGGACGCGGCCGCCGCCGAGGCCAAGGCCGCCGAGGAGAAGGCCGCCGCCGAGCAGGCCGCCGCCGAGGCGAAGAAGCAGCAGGACGCGGCCGAGGCCAAGGCCGCCGCCGAGAAGAAGAAGGCGGAGGAAGCGGCCAAGAAGAAGGCGGAGGCCGTGCGGCTGGCCAAGCTCGCCGCCAGCTACTCCCTCCCGACCTTCTCGTACACGATCACCTCGACCTACGGCCAGGCCGGTTCGATGTGGTCCTCCGGTCACCACACCGGGCTCGACTTCGCCGCTCCGACCGGTACCCCGATCAAGGCCGTCCACAGCGGCACGATCACGTCGGCCGGGCTGGCCGGTTCGTACGGCTACCGCACCGTGCTGAAGCTGGAGGACGGTACGGAGGTGTGGTTCTGCCACCAGTCCTCGATCGGTGTCAGCGTGGGCCAGAAGGTCACCACCGGCGAGGTCATCGGCCGGGTCGGCGCGACCGGCAACGTGACCGGCCCTCACCTCCACCTGGAAGTCCACACCGCCGACGGTTCGGGCATCGACCCGATGAGCTGGTTCCGCAGCAAGGGCCTCACCCCCTGAGCCGTCCCCGCACCACTTCCTGAGCCCCTTTCCCCGCCGGTTCGCCGGCCGATGAGCCCCGGCAGCCCTGACGCTCCCCCCGACGTCAGGGCTGCCGGTCTTGTCGTGGGTGAGGTGTCCGTTCGGGTGGACGGTTTCCGGGCGGCCGGGGCGGCGGAATAGCGGGCTCGCCGGAATTCGTTGATCGACTCATGACTTCTCTGCGCCCGCTGGGCTCCTCCAGCCTCCAGGTCTTCCCGCTCGCACTCGGTGGCAACGTCTTCGGCTGGACGGCCGACGAAGCGCAGTCGTTCGCCGTACTGGACGCCTACGCTGCGGCCGGGGGAAATTTCGTCGACACCGCCGACGGCTACTCCGCCTGGGCTCCGGGCAACGAGGGCGGGGAGTCGGAGACGGTCATCGGGAAATGGCTCGCCTCCCGCTCCGGCCGCGACGACTTCGTCATCGCCACCAAGGTCTCCACCCATCCCTCCTACCAGGGGCTCTCCCCGGCCAACATCAAGGCCGCCGCCGAAGCGTCGCTGCGCAGGCTGGGCACCGACCGCATCGACCTCTACTACACGCACTTCGACGACGAGTCCGTGCCGGTCGAGGAGATCATCGCCGCTCTGGACGAGCTGGTGAAGGAGGGCAAGGTCAGGGAGATCGCCGCCTCCAACATCAGCCCCGAGCGGCTCCAGGCGTCGCTGGACTTCTCGGAGCGCGAGGGCCTGGCCCGCTACGTCGCCCTCCAGCCGCACTACAACCTGGTCTCCCGCGACACGTACGAGGGCGGGCTCCAGGACACGGCCGCCCGCGCCGGTCTGGCCGCCGTGCCGTACTTCGCCCTGGCCTCCGGATTCCTCACCGGCAAGTACCGTCCGGGCGCCGAGGTGGAGAGCGCGCGGGCCACGAGCGTGGCGCGGTACCGGGACTCGGAGCGGGGGCGGAAGGTCCTGGCCGCGCTGGACAAGGTGGCCGCGGCGCACGACGCACAGGTCGCGACCGTCGCGCTGGCCTGGCTGGCCTCCCGGCCGACCGTAGCCGCGCCGATCGCCTCGGCCCGTACGGTGGAGCAGCTGCCCGCGCTGGTGGCCGTCGCCGACCTCTCACTGACCGGGCAGGAACTGGCCGAGCTCACCGAGGCATCCGCCTGACCCGCGGATACGGCACGGGCTGCGGGGCCGGGCGGCCGTAACGCCCGGAGCCCTTACGCCCGGGGGCCGTAGGTCTGGGGCCCGTACGGCGGGTACGCGGCGGGCTGCTGGGGCTGCGGCCCGTACGGCGGGTGCGCTCCGTACGGCGTCCCGTGCTGCGCTCCGTACGGCGGGTACGCGGCGTAGGACGGGTGATGCGGGTACGCGGCGGGCTGGGCGTACGGGCCGGGCCGCTGTCCGTACGGACCCGGCTGCGCGTACCGCGGGTGAGGCGGCTGGGCGTACGGGATCGGCGGCAGGCGGTGGGGGCGCAGCCGGCCCGTCGCCTGCGCCGCGTACGTCAGGGCCCAGGCGGCCACCTCCCGGCGCTGCCACAGGTGGTGCAGCAGCTCCAGCTCCCGTTCGGCGAAGTCCGGGCCCGCCTCCCCGCGGCGGGCCCGCAGCCGCAGCGAGGCCAGTGCCGTGGCGAAGGACTCGTACTCCGCGACGGTGCGGGCGGCCGCCTTGCCCCGGGCCTTCGCCGCCTTGTCCCCGGCCGCGGCGTACTGGTGACGGGCTATGTCACGGGCCGTGCCGCGGGCCCGCATCGAGGCGAGCGCGAGCGGCTCCGCCGGGGCCAGCCAGCCGGCCGCCGCGTACGCGGGCAGCTCGGCGCAGAGCGTACGGAGCCTTCGGTAGCGCGACCAGATCGCCAGCCAGGTCACGAGGCCGAAGACCGGGGCCATGAACACCCCGTACACCGCGTAGAAACCCAGCGGGCTGAAGACCGCCGAACCGTTCCACAGCGCGTGCATGCCCATCGCGAGGACCAGCCCGAGCAGGGGCAGCAGGACGCGGCGGAGCTTCTGGTGGCGCAGGCTCGCCGCGGCGAGCCCGAAACCTATGCCGGTCAGGGACGTGAAGAGCGGGTGCGCGAACGGCGACAGCACCGCCCGTACGAAGAATGTCGCGGCCGTCATCGCCGGGACGCCCGAGTGACCGACCTGCTGGTCCTCGCCGAAGGCGTTGCCCAGGTACAGGATGTTCTCGGTGAAGGCGAAGCCGCTCGCGGTGAGCCCGGCGATCACGATGCCGTCGACGATCCCGGTGAACTGCCGTCGTCGGAGCAGGAAGATCAGCAGGACTGCGGCGGCCTTGGCGCTCTCCTCGACGAACGGGGCTATGACCGTGGCCCCGAGGGTGTCGGCGTTCGAGGGACCGGCGGTGGTCGTGGCTATCCACCGGGTCGCGAACGAGTTCGCCAGGATCGCGATCAGGGCGGCGGCGAACGCTCCCCAGGCGAAGGCGAACAGCAGACTCCGCCAGGGACTCGGCTCGACCCGGTCCAGCCAGCGGAACGCGGCCATCAGCAGCGGCACGGGCAGCACGGCGAGCCCGAGACCGACGAGGAAGCCCTGCGTGCCCGTCTGGTCGCGCACCAGGGCCAGGATCGCCAGGCCGCAGAGCGCGAGGACCGTGGACACGGCCCCGATACGGAAGGCCCGGCTGCGCCACACCAGGCCGACCCGGCGCGGCCGGTACCGCCAGTTCCCGCGCTCCGGCACGGCGGCCAGGATCTCGCCGACCCGCTGCTCCTCAAGGAGCGGGACGGCGGGCTGAGACTGTCGCTGCGCTGCAGACCCGTCGGACACCACCCGATGACCCTAACCAGCGGCACTGACACCTGACCACGGGGCGACCGGCCACAGTGTGCGGCCCGGTCCGCCCCGGGAGGGGTCAGACGCGGGCGAAGAGCAGGTCGTGTACGACGTGCCCCTTGTCGAGACCCTGCCCCTCGAACCGGGTCAGCGGCCGGAACGCGGGCCGGGGGGCGTATCCGCCGTCCGCCGCGGTGTTCTCGAAGCGAGGGTGCGCGGTCAGCACCTCCAGCATCTGCTCGGCGTACGGCTCCCAGTCGGTCGCGCAGTGGAGCACCGCGCCCGGCTTCAGCCGCCCGGCCACCAGATCCAGGAACTCCGGCTGGATCAGCCGCCGCTTGTGGTGCCGCTTCTTGGGCCACGGGTCGGGGAAGTACACCCGCAGCCCGTCCAGCGCGTCCGGTGCGAGCATCTCGCGCAGCAGGATGATCGCGTCACCATTGGCCACCCGGATGTTGGTCAGGCCGTTCCGGTCGGCGAGGCTGAGGAGATTGCCCTGGCCTGGGGTGTGCACGTCCACGGCGAGGATGCCGGTGCCTGGGTCGTCGGCGGCCATCTGCGCGGTGGCCTCGCCCATGCCGAAGCCGATCTCCAGCACGACCGGGAGCCCGTCGAACATCTCGGGCAGGTCCAGGACGCGCTGCCCGTCGATGTCCAGGCCCCACAGGGGCCAGAGCCGCAGCAGGGCGTCCTGCTGGCCGGGTGTCACCCGGCTGCGGCGCGGCTGGAAGCTGCGGATGCGGCGTTCGTGGTGCGAACCGGCCGGGTCGATGGCGGGGCCGCCCGGGAAGCGCGACTCCTGGCGGAGCCTGCGCTGCCGCTCGAAGGCGGCCTCCCGCAGATCGTCCGGAATCCCGGCGGTGGACGCTCCGGTACCGGACGCCGGTTCGTTCACCGGCGGAGCAGCCTCGGACACCGGGTCGTTCACCGACGCTCCGGTGCCGGACGCAGAAGTGGCTTCGGACGCCGAGGAGGTTGCGGACGCCGAAGTGGCTTCGGACAGCGAAGTGGCTTCGGACGCGGGGGTGGCCTCGGGCGCCGGGCCGCTCTCGGTGAGGCCCTCGGAGGGGTTCATGGGCTCAGACACAATGCCCCGATTCTACGGCGGGCGGTCTCCACCCTGTCTCCCGCGCCCGGAGCAGCGCCCTGCGTGCCACCTCCCGCCCAATGGGCAGCGAGGCCGTCGCGGCGGGCGACGGAGCGTTCAGCACGTGGACGGTGTGCGGGGCCTCGCGGATCAGGAAATCGTCGGCCAGCGTGCCGTCGCGCAGCACGGCCTGGGCCCTGACCCCCGCCGGAGCCGGTCGGAGATCGGCCTCCGTCACCTCGGGCAGCAGCCGCCGCACGGCCTGGGTGAACGCGTGCTTCGACAGCGAGCGGCGCACCTCGCCCGCCCCGTACCGCCAGTGCCTGCGGGCGATCTGCCAGGTGCCCGGCCAGGCCAGGGTGTCCGCCAGCTCGCGCGGGCGCACCACGGGCCAGCCGTACCCCTCGCGGGCCAGCGCGGGCACCGCGTTCGGCCCGACGTGGATGCCGCCGTCGTGGCCCCGGGTCAGGTGGACGCCGAGGAACGGGAAGGCCGGATCGGGCACCGGGTAGACCAGGCCGCGCACCAGCTCCGGCCGCGCCAGCTCGTAGTACTCCCCCCGGAAGGGCACGATCCGCACCCCCGGGTCGTCGCCCGCCAGCCGCGCCACCCGGTCGCAGTGCAGTCCCGCGCAGTTGACCAGCACCCGGGCCCGCACCACCGCGCCGTCCGCCGTGCGCACCGCCACGCCCCAGGGACGCCGGTCTATCGCGACGACCTCTGCCCCGTAGCGGATCTCGCCGCCGGAGCCGCTCACCTCGGCGGCGAACCGGGCCGCGACCGCCCCGAAGTCGCACACCCCGGTCGAGCCGACCCGGATCGCGGCGAGGCCGTTCACCCACGGCTCGTACTCCGTGATCTGCGCGGGGCCCAGCTCGCGCACCGGCAGGCCGTGCTGGCGGCCGCGCTGGACCAGCGTGTGGAGCCGGGGCAGCTCGGACCGCTCGGTCGCCACGATCAGCTTGCCGGTCACCGCGTGCGCGATGCCGTGCTCGGCGCAGAAGTCGATCATCTCGGCGGCGCCGCGCACCGCGTAACGGGCCTTGAGCGATCCCGGGGGGTAGTAGATACCGCTGTGGATCACTCCGCTGTTGCGCCCCGTCTGGTGCCGGGCGGGACCGGACTCCTTCTCCAGGACCGTCACCCGGGTGCCCGGAGCGGTGCGCGTGAGCGCGTACGCCGTCGACAGACCGACGATCCCGCCGCCGATCACCAGCACGTCGCAGTCGTACGCCGCGTGCGTCATCACCGCACCACCTCCCACCCCGATAGTGCACTGACCCACTGACAACGCACTCAAACCGGAGGGGCCCCGTACGGTGCCGGATCTTTACGCGGGCGTCACCAGGAGCGGCCTGGCGCGCTCGCGCAGCTCGGCGACGCGCGGCTCGTGCCCGTACGGTTCGAGCCGGTGCAGCAGGTCGCGTACGTACTCCGTGGTCCGTGCCGAGGAGATGCGTCCCGCCACCTCCACCGCCCGGGTGCCCGCGGCGCAGGCCGCGTCCAGATTGCCGGACTCCAGCTCGGCCACCGCCGACACCACGAGCCGCAGGCCGTGCGAGCGGACGAACTCCTCGGTGGGCCGGGACAGCGCGTGCTCGGTGAAGCGCTTCACCTGCCGGGGGGCCTTCAGGTCGAGGTGGCACTCCGCGGCATCGGCGGCGAACCTGTCGTACGAGTAGAAGCCCAGCCAGGACGGGTCGCCGTCACCCTCCCGGGAGCGCTCCAGCCAGCTCTCGGCGGCCGTGAGCGCGGAGCCTGCGGCGGCCGCGTCGTTCGCCTTGGCATGGGCACGGGCCTCGACCAGGCGGAAGAAGCTCATGGTGCGGGCCGTGGCGAGGCCACGGTTGCGTTCGACGGCGGCCTGCGCGAGGTCGACGCCCTCGTCGGCGAAGCCGCGGTAGGTGGCCTGCAGCGACATCGACGCGAGGACATAGCCGCCCAGGGGCACGTCGGCGGCGGCACGCGCCAGCCTGAGCGCCTGGATGTAGTAGCGCTGGGCGGCCTCCTGCTGGCCGGTGTCGAAGGCCATCCACCCGGCGAGCCGGGTCAGCTCGGCGGCCGCGCCGAAGAGGGCCCGGCCCACCTCGTCGCTGTAGGAGCCGAGCAGCAGGGGCGCGGCGTCGACTCTTAAGCACTCGGGAACCATGGAGGAGCGCCAGTCCCCGCCGCCGTACTTGGAGTCCCAGCGGCGGGCGTCCTGGGCGGCCTCGCGCAGCTTGGAGACGTCGCTGTGGCCGACCCGCAGCGGGGAGATGTCACTGGCGGCACCGGCGGCACCGGTGGTGGCCGGGGGCGTGGCGTCCGGGCGGGGCTGGGCCGGGATCGACGGCGTCTGCCGGGTGGCGGCCAGCGCACCCAGTGCGCCGAGCGCCGCCCGGTCCGCCTGGGCGGTCAGCGCGGCCGGGGAGCCGGGACGCGCCCGTGTCCCGGACGAGGGGGCCGCTTCGGCGGGCCGGGCCGCCCGCGTCGAGGGGGCCGGTGTCCCCGTACCGCCGCGTGCGCCCTGTGCGCCCCGGGTGTCGGCGGCGGTGCCCGCGGCCGCCTTCGCGTCCCGCTCCACCGTCGCGTCGGCGGGGCATATCAGCCAGCGGGACGCGGGCGTCGCGTACGCGCTCACGGAGAAGGAACCCGCGAGGGACTGCCAGATCCCGCCGCCGCCCGCCCGCCGCCCGGCCAGATCCAGCCGGTACAGCTCGGTCGCTGAACGGACCGCCTCGGCGACATCACGCGGGAAGGCCAGCCCGACCTCCGGCGCCGGATCGGCGTCCGCGAGCCCGATCTCGTGCAGCGGCACCGGCCGGCCCAGCTTGGCGCCGATCGCCGCGGCGATGAGATGGGGCGCGGCGCCCTGCGGCACCATGCCCTTGGAGACCCACCGGGCCACCGAGGTCTTGTCATACCGAAGTGTCAGACCGCGCTGCGCCCCGAGGTCGTTGACCCGCCGGGCGAGCCCGGCGTTGCTGATTCCCGCGAGGGCGAGAACGGTTCCGAGCTTCTCGTTCGGTCCTCGTTGCTCCCTGGACATGCGCCACCCCTCGACACACAGACGGCCGCCGCGTCACCTTTGCGGCGCGCGGCATTCGTACCGGGTCCTCCCCCGGAGGCCGCTCCCGGCGCCCCGGCCGCACACGCATGTGGCCGAGCCCCGAGGAATATGCCTCCTGCAGAGCACCTCAGTGCACCCAGCGTAGTTCGCCGCATCCCTACCGTTAAGGGGCAGACGTCCGTATGGCGGGATTGTTGTCGGTGCCGTCACGGGGGCGCCGGGGGCGCGGATCGGACGCCGTGCAGGGGGAGTTCGGGTGGGGTGCGGGTCCGGTGCGGGGCGTGCCGCGGGCTCGGTCCCGGCCCTGCCCGACGGCGCACGGGAACACCGTTCGGCGAGGTCGTGCGGGGGTGGTGCCGGTGCCGCGCGAGCCGTCCGGCACGTGCTCCTGGCGTGTGGCCGTGCGCCCGGCCGTGCGCTCTCGTCCGGCGGTTTCGGAGGCGTTTCCATGGGTGCTGCGTGGGTCGGCCCGCTGCACCTGACTCAGTGGGCTGGGGGACACTGCCGCCTCATTCCCCGCAGGCGGCGGACCGGTCCGGGAGGCGGGCGACGCCTCCCGGACCGTGCGTGCGAGGCTTCGGCGGAGATCGTCCGGGGCCGCCGGAGAGCGCCGTCGCGTACGCGGGAGGCTTCGGGCTGTCCCGTGGAACGAAGCGGTACGAAAAGGGGCGTCCGGCGCGGCGGGATTCCCCTTGCGGAGTTCCGGGCCGCGCCAAGATTGGCTGAATGTCGTCGGTTGTTCGAGGTTGGGGCGCCGGAGGTGCGGACATTCCGTCGACGGTCGGGAGGTTGCCCTCCGGCGCGCCGCGGACGCCTTGCAGATGACCGGATTCTGCCCGGCGCTTCCGGTACAGGAGGGGCGCGCGAGGGGCGCGCATACGGAGTGTGCGTGGAGTGCCCACGAGTGGCGCCCGCGGCGAGTGCGGTGAGTGCCAAGTGTCGAGGGCCACGTGCTGAGCGCCGGGTGCCGCCTGTCGTGGGTGGTGGGCGCGCCGGTCGTCACGGGTGCCGGGTCCGGGCGCCCGTCCCCGTGGGGCCTCCGGGCCCGCCGGGCCTTTGCCAGGGGCGCATGCCTGTCCGACGTGCGCCCCGCGCGGCCCCTCCTGCGCGCTGTTGTCGTGGCAGCATGTCCGCAACGGCGCCGCGCGTTACCGGAGTTCGACCGGCAGTGCACCGACGCGCCGTTTTGTCCACAGCCTGTGGAGGCGGCGATGCGTTGGTTGGTGGGGTGGAGCAGTATCGCCGCGAGCTTCGGTACGGCCGGTGCGGTCGGCCCCCGCGACGAGGGGCGCACGATGCACCCCGTCGGCTCCCAGCTCCTGTGGGGAGACCCGGACCCGCTCTGGGCCGTGGGTGACTGGCGCCCGGACGAGATCCGGCAGGCCACGGTCGAGACCGCGGAGGGCGCGCCCACCGCGCGGATGGCCGTCCTCGGCTGCTGCAGCGCCACCGACGAACAGCTGCGCGCCGGGCTCCTCGCCGCCCGCGGCGGGGCACTGCGCCACCTCACCTCCTGGCCCGGCAGCTACACGACCGTCGTCCAGATAGGCCGCCGGATCACCGTCATCGGCGACCTTGCCGGAGCCCGCCCCGTCTTCTACACCCCCTGGGCGGGCGGCACCGCGTACGCCACCGCCGCCCTCCCGCTCGCCGACCTCATAGAGGCGCAGCTCGACATCGGCCACCTGGCCGCCCTCCTCGCCTGCCCCGAGACCCCGGAGGCGTTGCGCGACGGCACCCCGTACGCCGGGGTGAAGCGCATCCCGCCGGGCCACGCGCTCATCCTCCGCGAGGGCTCCCGGGAGATCACCGGCTACGAGGCGGTGGCCTCGCTCGCCGTGGCCACACCCGAGACCGACCCGGTCAGCGCGGTCGAAGGGGTGCGCGACGCCCTGGTCGACGCCGTACGCGCCCGGCTGCTCGCCCCGCGCCACGCCCCCGAGACCCTGCCGCCCGACCCCGGCCCGGTCCCCGGCATGGGCCCCGCCGACCGGCGGGCCGCCCGCGGCGCCCCGGTTCCCGGCATCGGCGCCGACCTGTCCGGAGGCAGTGCCTCCGCCACCCTCGCCCTGCTGGCCGCCGGGCTCCCGGGACTCCCCGGCACCCTCCTCGGCCACGGCACCGGGGCGGGGGAGCGGCTGCTCGCGGTCACCCTCAACGACCTCACCGCGCACGGACACGAGGAAGAGCTGGAACGGGCCCGCGTCCTCGCCGCCGACCCGCGCCTTCACCACGTGGTCGTCGCCGCCGGTGAGGAGGCGCTGCCCTACGCCGACCTCGGCGACGGCCCGCTCACCGACGAACCCGCCCCCTCGCTCGTCGTCGCCGAACGGCACCGCAGACGCCTCGCGTCCGGCAGCGCCGACCATTTCGTCGGCGGCGGCGCCCGGCAGGTCCTCGACGCCCACCCGGCCCGCCTGGCCGATCTGCTGATGGACCGCCGCCGACGCCATCTGCTGCGACCGGTCGCCGCGCTCGCCAGGGCGGAGGGGCCGAGCGCGCAGTCGCTGCTCGTCCCAATGACCGTCTACCGCGCGGCCCGCCGCCTGTCCCGTACGTCGTACCGCGCCGGTCTGGAGGCCGCGGCCGACCGGCTGCCGGCCGCCAACCGGAACGCCCCCGCCCTCGACACCCCTGCCGAGGCCGCGCTGGACGCCCTCGCCTGGTCGCGGCCCGGTCCCGCCGCGCGCTGGCTCACCGGGGAGGCCCTGGCCGAGGTCGCGGTCCGGCTCCAGGGCGCGGCCGTGCGGCCCGTCTCCGTGCAGCGCCCCGGCGACGCCCGCGCCAGGGCGGTCCTGGCCCGGTACGCGGCCGACCACCGCATCCTGGAACAGGCCGCCGAGAACCGCAGCCAGCGGCTGCACGCCCCGTTCCTCGACAACCAGGTCGTACGCGCCGCCCGTGCGCTCCCCGAATCGCTCCGGGTCCAGCCGGGCGCCCGCGCCGCGGTCCTGCGCCGGGTGCTGGCTGGTGCGGGCATCCACGACCTGCCGTCCGGCTGGGGCACTTCCTCCCACGCCACGACGGACGCGACCGCCCGCACCGGACTGCGCACCGCCCTGCCGGAGCTCCTCGCCCTCTTCGACGCCCCGCTGCTCGCCGACGCGGGCCTGGTCGAGGCCCGCGTCGTACGCAAGGCGCTGCGCGCGGCAGCCGACGGCGCACCGCTCCCGCTGGACGGCCTCGCCCACCTCGCGTCCACGGAGCTGTGGCTGCGCCGCCTGGTGGCGCGCCGCGGCACCTGCTGGACGGGCACGGCGGCACCCCGTCAGCGTGCGGTCGCCGGGGGCGTCGTGCCCGCCAGGCGGACGCTCCAGGCGTAACGCGACCGCCCCTGTCCTGTCCTGCTCAGCGGCAACTGATCCTGGATTCCGCCCAGTCGGCCAGCGCCGCCGAGCCGCCGTGCCGGGCGGGCTCGACGACCAGCCGGATGCTCGTACGGCCCGCGATGCCGAGGCTCACGGGTACGGCGGGGTCGTCGCCGTTCAGCACGGGGGACTGCCACAGTCGCGCCCCGTCCCCGTCGAAGACGGAGAAGCGTACGGAGCCGAACCCCAGCGTCAGGTCGTCGACCCCGACCATCGCCTCGTACCGCGTGCACTGCCTGTTCAGCTGGATGGTGACCGAGGATCTGGCGCCGACGGTCACCCCGTGCGCGTACGTCGTGCCTCCGATCGACACCCGGGAGCGCTGCCAGAGCCAGCTGCTCTCACCCAGCACCACCTCGGGTTCGGTGTGGTCGCCCATGAGGGAGTAGCGCAGCTCGTTGACCTGGTAGACGGTCGGCTCGGGCGGGGCCGTGGTCGGGGTGGGGGTCGGCTTCGGCGCGGGGGGCGTCGGGGTGGGTGTGGGCTTCGGCGGCGGGGTCGGGGTCGGGGTGGGCGTGGGCGTGGGGGTCGGCTTCGGCTTCTGTGCGGGCGGCGGCGCGGGCGCCGGGGGCGTGGGGGCGGCGGGCTTCGGCGCGGGCGGCTTCGGGCTGGGCGTCGGCGGGGCGGGCGCCGGAGGCGCCACGGCGGCCGGTTTCGCCGGATGCCCGGCCGCGGGCTCCGGCTGGTCGCTCCCGGTCATCGCCCAGACCAGCCCGGCCGTGGCGGCCACCGCGATCGCCGCAGCGATACCGGCCTTCGCCGGGGCACCGAGCCCCTCCGACACGGCGGCACCCCCGGCGGCGCCCCCGCCCGAGCCGCTCCCGGAGGCCGCCGCGGCGGCGCCCGCGCCCGCGGCACCCACCGCACCCCCGGCGGCGACCCCGGCGGCCTTGAGCGCGTACCCGGCGGCGAACCAGCCGATGACGGCGACCGGCAGCAGCGCGGGGATCCCGGCGTTGACCTGGGCCAGTTCGCCCGCGGCGAGCCGGCACTTCGCGCACTCCTCCAGATGGCCGCGCAGCCCGCGCTCGGCCCGCATGCGGAGTCCGCCCCGGGCGTACGCGCCGAGCCGGTCCGCGTACCGCGCGCAGTCGCCGCCCGAGGTGAGCGACCGGCTCACGTGAGCCTGGAGATACGCCTGCTTCAGGCCCTCGCGGGCCCGACTGGCCAGCACTGATGTGGCGTTGGCGGTCAGCCCGAAGAGCGGGGCGATCTCGCTGGGCGACTCTTCTTCGACGGTGGTGTGCCACAGCACGGCCTGCCAGCGTTCCGGGAGACTGCGGAACGCCTGCATCGCCATCGACTGTTCGGCCTCGTGCATCGCCAGCACATCGGCCCCGAGGTCGAGCGTGTCCGCGTCCGGCAGCGGGGCGTTCCGCGCCGCCTGGGCGGCGAACACCGCGAAGTCGTCGACCAGTTGCTCCCGCTTGGCGGTCTTGGTCCAGGCGGCGCCGACATGGCGGACAGCCGTCATGAGATAGGCCCGCACGGCTTCTTCGGGGCCCTTGCCGCGGCGTACCGCCTGCAGGGTGCGGGCGAAGACCTCGGCCGTCAGGTCGTCGGCGGTGTGGGCGTCCCGGCAGCAGCTGCGCGCGTAGCGCCGTACCGCGTCGGAGTGCCGCCGGAACAGCTCCTCGTACGCGTGGTCGTCGCCGCCGCGCATCCGCCGGATCAGCTCGGTGTCGGACGGGGCGGTGGTGGCGTCGGAGCTGCCGCCCTCGCGCTGCATCGGCACCGCGGCCCCGGAGGCTCCGGCCCTGGTCTTGGGCCTGACCCCGGGGCCCGTCTCCACACCCGAGCCGACAGGCGTGGACCACGGACCCGGCAGTACGGTGCCGCTGGCCGGGTCACCACCCGAACGCCCGGGACGGCCCTGACTCGGCACCTGGCGGGCGGTGGCCGACCCGCTGGCCCCCACGGCACCGCCCGCGGCGGAGACGTCGTCGAGCGACTCTTCCTGCTGCCCGTCACCGCTCATCGCGGTAGCCCCCGTATGCGCTGTCGGACCCGAACATCGGGCAAGAGTGCCACATGGCGCAATCACGACGGACTCTCAGCCCGCGCAACCACTCATCCGGGGCGTTTTTCCGAATGCGAGTACTAAAGGCCATTCATTAGGGGAATGCTCGACGATCTCCCTTTCGGGCGGACGGTTCGCGTGGATGCGTCCTGCTGCCAAGCCGCCAAGCCGCGCGGGCAAGCGCGGAGCGCCAACCGAGCACCATTCGAATGCGCTCGGCGCGAAGGCCGGGCGGCCGGGCGGATGACTGAGGGCGATGACCGACACACGGCGGAGCCTTGAACAAGGCCCCGCCAAATCGGGCCACATCCCCGCCGCCACGCCCGCCACCGCGTCCTCCGCCGCGCACATGCCCCGCGCTCGCCGTCGCCGCGCGAGCACGGCGCCCGCCGTTGCCGCACAGGGCACGGCGCCCGCCGCGTCACACCGCCGTCAAACCCGCTGCCACGCCCGGCGGCCCCCCCGGACCGCTCAGGCGGCCGGGCGGGAGCGCAGCCCTTCCAGCAGGATGTCCAGCAACCTGCTGGAGGCAGCGGCCTGCTGGGCCGCGTCCGGCAGAGAGGGTGCCGCCGTCGCTATCACCAGCAGCACGTCCGCGACCGTCACATCACGGCGCAGTTCACCGGCCGCCCGTGCCCGGTCCACCAGCCGGCCGACCACCTCCAGCAGCTCACCGGCGCCCGTGCCGTCGTCCTCGACGCCGGTCTCCGCGGCGGGACGCTCCTCGGCCGACGTCTGCTCGGCGCCCTGACGCTGCTGCGGCACCCGGGCCTCGTCCCGCCCGTCGGCCACCACCGCACCCGGCGCGGCCACCGGCTCCCCGGCCACCGCCGGATCACCGCCCTCGCCCTCGACGCCGACCCGCAGGACCTGGGGCGGCAGCAGCCGCCCCGCACCCGAGGCCACCGACGTACGCAGGAAGCGCGACAGCGCCGACCAGGGCTCGTCCTCTTGGCCGAGCGCGCTGCGGGCCTGGTCCGTCAGCCGGGAGGTCTCCTCCTCGGCTATCCGCCGGACCAGTACGTCCTTGCTCGGGAACCGCCGGTACACCGTGCCGACACCGACCCTGGCGCGACGCGCCACGTCCTCCATCGGAGCCCCGTACCCCAGCTCACCGAAGACCTCACGGGCGGCGCGCAGCACGTGCTCCAGATTCCGCTGCGCGTCCACCCGGAGCGGAGCCGTACGGCCGTTCGCTCCGGCCGGCGCACCGTTCATCCCGGCCTGCGCACCGTTCAGCCCTGCCGTGACGGAAGGGCCCTGCTGCGCCGACGTTCCGACCGTCGCCACCGATCCGTTCCTCCCCGCCACATCGGACGAATGGGACGGAACGGTGGTAGCGGTCGGCCAATGAGATTCCTGAATATGCATAACTTTTCCCCCGGTTATGACGTCTCCCCCCGGAGACTTCCCGCCGTCTGAGCCGGGGAGTCGATCATCGTCCCAACCGACACCCCGACGACACACGAACATAGTTGAGCCCGGCTCAATTCAGAAGGGGGTAGTTCCGCACGGAGCGCCCCCCGATCGGAGCAAGGACCGTTGGTCACTGATTCGTCCCCCGCACAAGCCGTCCGCACCGACCCCTGACCTGCGTGACTTGTCCGTTCCCGCCGTACCGCACCGCAACCGCCCGTCGAGAACCTCCGGTCACACAATTTGCCTGGGCTGTGGACAAACCCCTGAGCACGTTGCGTCATGGGGTGGTGATGGCTTCAGATTCCGGGGGAACACCCCCCGGCCCTCCGCCGGGTGTGCGCATTCTCGTCGTCGGCGGGGGCTACGTCGGGATGTACACAGCACTGCGTCTCCAGCGGAAGCTGAAGCCGAAGCTCAGAAGGGGCGAGGCCGAGATCGTCGTCGTCACCCCCGAGCCCTATATGACGTACCAGCCGTTTTTGCCCGAGGCGGCCGCCGGGTCGATCTCGCCGCGCCATGTCGTGGTGCCGCTCCGCCGGGTCCTCGCGCACTGCACCATCGTGATCGGCGAGGCGCGGACCGTCGACCACGCCAAGCGCACCGCGACCGTCACCACCCTCGCCACGGCCGAGGACGGCACCGGCGCCGTCGAGATCCCGTACGACGAACTGGTCCTCGCCCCCGGCTCCGTCTCGCGCACCCTCCCGGTCCCCGGCCTGGCCGACCACGGCATCGGCTTCAAGACCGTCGAGGAGGCCATCAGCCTGCGCAACCACGTCATCGAGCAGATGGACATCGCCTCCGCCACCCGCGAACCCGCCATCCGCGACGCCGCGCTCACCTTCGTCGTCGTGGGCGGCGGATACGCGGGCGTCGAGGCCCTCGCCGAGCTGGAGGACATGGCCCGCTACACCGCGCGGTACTACCACAACATCAAGGCCGGGGACCTGAAATGGATCCTCGTCGAGGCATCCGGCCGCATCCTCCCCGAAGTCGGCGAGGAGCTGGGCGTCTACGCGATCCGCGAGCTGCGCGGCCGCAACATCGACGTACGCCTCGAAACCCGGCTCGAGTCCTGCGAGGACCGGATCGCCGTCCTCAGCGACGGCTCCCGCTTCCCGACCCGCACACTGGTGTGGACCGCGGGCGTCAAACCCGCGCCCGTCCTCGCCGCCACCGGCCTCCCGCTCGACGCACGCGGCAGGCTCCGCTGCACGGCGCACCTCGCCGTGGAAGGCACCGCGCACGCCTGGTCCGCCGGTGACGCCGCAGCCGTACCCGACCTGACCACCGGGGAACCCGGCAGCACGACCGCCCCCAACGCCCAGCACGCCGTGCGCCAGGCCAGGATCCTCGCCGCGAACATCCTCGCCTCGCTCGCCGGAGAACCCCTCCAGGAGTACCGCCACAGCAACGCGGGGTCCGTCGCCTCGCTCGGCCTCCACAAGGGCGTCGCCCATGTGTACGGCCGCAAGCTGAAAGGCTTCCCGGCCTGGTGGATGCACCGTACGTACCACCTCAGCCGCATCCCGACGTTCAACCGGAAGGCCCGCGTCCTTGCTGAATGGACCCTCGCCGCACTCTTCAAGCGCGAGATCGTCTCCCTCGGCTCGCTGGAACACCCGCGGGCCGAATTCGAACGCGCCGCGGGCGGCGGGCATCCCGGACCGAACGGCCCGCCCCGCCCGGACGGCCCCCCGGGCCCCCGGGCCCCCTCCGGTCCGGACGGACCCCCGCGCAAAGGTCCCTGACGAGCAGTCGACCCGCCCGTCCGTGCGCCGGACGGCGGACCGTACCGACAACTGTCAGTACGGTCCGTCACACTGGACGTGTGACCATAGGTGGGCCCACATCTGCACAGAGTGACCCGGCCGGCAGTGACCGACAGTGAGCATCCCGCGAGAGCGGACCAGACCGACACACGAGGCCAGAAATTCCGTGAACTTCACGCGCTGGAGCGCCCGCCTACCCGGAACGCAGCGCCGCGCCGCCGCACGGGACGACCGCAGTTCCGTGCCCCCGGCCCGCGCCGAGTACGCACGGCCCGAGGGCGGCCACCCGCCGGACGGCGATCCGCGCACGGAGGCACCCCGGCCGGGCAGCTCCGCGGTGGAGGACCTCTCCGCCGGGGAGATCCTCGGCCAGCTGCCCGCCCTGGTGGCCCTGGTGTACGGCCCCGACCACCGGATCGCGTACGTCAACGACGCCTACACCGCCGCCTTCGGCCCGCGCCCGACCGGCGTCCCCGCCGCCGAGGCCATGCCGGAGCTCGACGAGCTCAGCCTGCTGCCCCTCATGGACCAGGTCCTGCGCAGCGGCACACCCCGTACGGTCAAGTCCCGCAAGGTCCGCAACGGCAGCTCGTACACCGTGACCTGCACCCCCGTGCACCGCGACGCGACCGGCGCCGAGGCCAGCGACGGTGCCCCCGGCAAGCAGCGGCGCCCCGGCCGCGACAAGGGTGGCGCCCCGGCGGGCGAGCGGGGCGTGCTGGTGTACGCCGCCGACGTCACCGACCACGCCGAAGCCGCCGAGCGGCTGCGCACCAGCGAGCGCCGCCACCGCGAAACGGCCGTCACCCTCCAGCGCTCCCTGCTTCCGCAGGAGCTGGAGCAGCCCGACGACCTCCGGATCGCGGCCACCTATCAGCCCGGCGGCACGGACGCCGCGGTCGGCGGCGACTGGTACGACGTCATCACGCTCGGCGCCGGACGCACCGCCCTGGTCATCGGGGACGTGATGGGGCGCGGGGTGCGGGCCGCCGCCGTCATGGGCCAGCTCCGCACGGCGGTACGCGCCTACGCCCGCCTCGACCTCCCGCCGCACGAGGTGCTCCAGCTGCTGGACGGCCTCGCCGCGGAGATCGACGCCAGCCAGATCGCGACCTGCGCGTACGCGGTCCACGACCCCAACGAGGGGCAGCTCGTCTACTCCTCCGCGGGTCACCTGCCGATCCTGGTGTGCGCCGAGGACGGCACGGTCCACCGGGCCGAGGACCCGACCGGGCCGCCGCTCGGCACGGGTGGCTGGATCCACACCTCGGGCACGATCCCGCTGCCGCCCGGCTCCACCGCCGTGCTCTACACGGACGGTCTGGTGGAGCGGCGCAGCGAGGACATCGACGAGGGGGTCGCCGCCCTGGCCCGCGCCCTGTCCGGGGCGAAGGGATCGCCCCAGGTGGTCTGCGACCGGCTGATCCGCTCCCTCGGGGTCACCGCGGAGCACGACGACGACGTGGCGGTCCTGGTGGTTCAGCACCCCGCCCGCACCGGGGCGAACGCGGAGCTGTTCCACAACGCCTCGCTCGACCTGCTCGGCGGCATCGAGGCGGCTCCGCGGGCCCGCGCCTTCGCGAGCGGGGTGCTGACGTCCTGGCGCTTCCCGGTCGAGCTGTGCGATCTGGGGGTCCTGGCCGCGGGGGAGCTCGTCGCGAACTCCCTGAAGCACGGAACCCCGCCGATGCGTCTGGGGCTGCGCCGTACCGACCGCCGCCTGATCATCGAGGTGACCGACGGCGACGACCACCTGCCGCGCCGTCGCCGGGCCGAGCCGGCGGACGAATCGGGACGCGGCATCTCCATCGTCGCGACGATCGCCACGTCCTGGGGCAGCCGTCGCACACCCGGCGGCGGCAAGGCCGTCTGGTGCGAATTCGCCCTGCCGCACTGAGGCCCCGTCCGGACGGACGGGGCCCCTGGTGGATCGGACGGATCAGCGTGCGGCGGCTGCCGCCGGAACACCGGCCCCGGCGTCGGCCCCTGCCCCGGCTTCAGCGTCCGGCCGTGACACGGCGACCACCTTGGAGGGCGACGCGGCCAGCGACGGCTGGTCCTGCACGGGAGTGAGGCTGCGGCCGAGCCGCAGCGCCAGCACCGTGATGCCCAGCGAGAACAGCACGAACGTCACGATGTACGGCCCGTGCAGCGTGGCCCCCATCGGCCCGCCCACGGCCGGACCGACCGCGAGCGCGAGCTGCTTGCACAGCGCGAACGCGGAGTTGTACTGGCCGACCATCGACTCCGGCGCCAGATCGGCCACCAGCGGAGCCACGGTCGGCGACAGCATCGCCTCACCGAGCCCGAACAGCGCGTACGTGGAGATCATCGCGGCCGTCGCCATGGTCTGGCTGCCGTGCCCGAGCCCCGCGTACCCCGCCACGATCCAGGCGAACGCCCAGATCAGGCCAACCGACGCGATCACCCTGCTGCGCTTGCGGCGCTCCACGAGCCGCAGCACGACGAACTGCGCCACGACGATGACGGCGGTGTTGGCGGCCAGCGCGATCCCGAGCGTCGACGGCTCGATCCCGGCGGCCTCGGTCCCGTACGCCGCGAGCCCGGACTCGAACTGTCCGTAGCAGGCGAAGAACAGCACGAAGCCCAGCACGCACAGCTGCACCATGGCCCGGTTCGAGAGCAGCGCCCGCAGCCCGCCCTGCGCCGCGCCTTGCTCGGAGCGCCTGGCGGCGGGGACGGACGCCGTACGCGGCAGCCGCACCGTGACGGCGATGACCCCGAGCACGACGAACATCACGGCTTCGATCAGGAACAGCAGGGTGAAGGACGAGGGCCGGGCGGTGTCGACGATCTGCCCGCCGACCAGTCCGCCGACGCCGAGCCCGAGGTTCTGCAGGAAGAACTGCATGGCGAAGGCGCGCGTGCGGGTGGCGGTGCTGGAACACCACACCAGCATCGTCGCGAGCGCGGGCTGCATGACCGCCGTGCCCGCGCCGAGCACCGCGGCCGACAGCACGGCGGCGGTCACCCCCGACGACAGCCCGAGCGCGACGGCGCCCAGAGAGGCGACCACCGAGGCGACGACGAGCACGGGCAGCGGCCCGCGCCGGTCGATGGTCCGCCCGGTGAACGGCAGCACGGCCAGTGCCGCCATGGCGAAGACCGCCAGCACGACTCCCGCGGTGCCAGCACCCAGATCACGTACCTGTGCCACATAGACGTACAGATACGGAACGGTGAACCCCAGCCCGAACGCGCTCAGCGCGCTGCCCAGCTGGATACGCCGCAGTGCTGCACCCATCTCCCTGGTCACACTCACCTACCTCAAGGTCTCGAAACGACATGCCGAGCCATCCGAACGACTCGAACCCGAAGACTTTAGCACTAAAGTTAGAACCTCAACAATGTAGGTCGAAGGACTTCGAAGGCTTTGGAAGGCGTGCCATACTGCCCGCCATGCCTGACACCACCGAGCAGCCCGGACCGCAAGAGCCAGGCCTCGACGAGCAGATCGCCGCCTACCAGCGCGAGTTCCGCGACCTGGACCCCCAGGTCGAGCAGGTCGTCTCGGCCCTGGGCCGACTGAACCGCCGGATGAACGTGGCGTACGGACGCCAGCTCGCCGCCCTCGGCATCAGCAATGCCGAGTGGGAGGTCCTCAAGACGCTGGTCCTGTCCGGTTCCCCGTACCGCCTGGGCCCGGGTGAGCTGGCCAAGCGCCTCGGCCTCACCCCGGCGGCGATGACCCACCGCATCGACCGCATGGCGGGCGAGGGCCTCGTCACCCGGGACCGGGACGAGAACAACCGGGTCCGCGTGATCGTCGAGCTGACCGACGAGGGCCGTACGAAGTGGCTGGAGGCGATGCGCATGGCCACCGACTTCGAGGAGGACCTGCTCCAGGACCTCACCGGAGAGGAACGCGGGGTCCTCGGCGACATGCTGATCCGCCTGCTGCGCCGGGTGGAGCACGCTCAGCCGGACGCCGGCGGCCGCCTCACCGACCTGGGCTGAGCCGGTGTCCGGCACCTGGGAAAAGGGCTTGACCTGTGAGCTTGACACCCTCTCGACCGGTCCGTAAGGTTCTTCGAGTTGTCACGGAGCCGGAACGGTTCTGCGACAACCGATCCCGCCGTGAACACGGCAACCAAAACTCAGCACGATCTCCCGTCGGGAGCAATTTCGGTATGCCGAAATTGATTTCGAAGACTCGATTATGAGTCGCAGGGAAAATCCGCTAGAGTTTGAGCGTCGGAACGGCCCAAGGGTCGGGAAGACAAACCCCCCTGACTGGGAATCAGGCCCGAAAGGATCTGATAGAGTCGGAACCGCCGGAAAGGGAATCGCGGAAGCGAGGAACTGGAAA
>NZ_JBHVVM010000023.1:86360-133721 GCF_042883525.1 Streptomyces sp. NPDC058195 | reverse complement strand
CGGAGTACATGGTTCCGTCGGTGGTGGTGGTGCTGGACGCTGTGCCGCTGACTCCGAACGGGAAGGTTGACCGGCGGGCCCTGCCGGCTCCTGATTTCGGGGTTGTGGGTGCGGGATCCCGGGTGGCGCGGTCTCCGGGGGAGGAGATCGTGTGCGGTCTGTTCGGTGAGGTGCTGGGCCGGGGCGCGGTCGGGATCGATGAGAGTTTCTTCGATCTGGGCGGTCATTCGCTGCTGGCGACCCGGCTGGTGTCGCGTCTGCGGTCTGTTCTCGGTGCGGAGGTGTCGGTCCGGGAGCTGTTTGAGAATCCGACGGTCGCGGGGCTGTCGCGGGTGCTGGACCGGGTGTCCGACGCGCGTCCGGTGCTGCGGGCGGGCGGGCGTCCGGAGCGGCTGCCGTTGTCCTTCGGCCAGCAGCGGCTGTGGTTCCTGGACCGTCTGGACGGGCCGAACCCGACGTACAACATTCCTCTGGCTCTGCGTCTGACGGGGAAGCTTGACCGTGAGGCGCTGCGGGCTGCGCTCGGGGACGTGGTGGAGCGGCACGAGAGCCTGCGCACCGTCTTCGCGGAGGACGCCGAGGGTGCCTACCAGGTCGTTCTCCAGAACGCGGACGTGCCGTGGCAGATGGAGTCCGTGACCGAGGACGAGCTGTCCAGCCGCCTTGCCGAAGCGGCACGTCATGGCTTCGACCTGACCACCGAGATCCCGGTCAGGGCCGCGCTCTTCGAGACCGCCCCCGACCAGCACGTCATCCACATCGCGTTTCACCACATAGCCGTCGACGCGTGGTCCATGCGGCCCTTCATCGGCGACCTGGCCGCCGCGTACCAGTCGCGGGCGGCGGGGGAGGGTCCGCGGTGGGCCGCGCTGCCGGTGCAGTACGCCGACTACGCGCTCTGGCAGCGCGAGCTCCTCGGTTCCGAGGACGACCCCGACAGCCTGGTCTCCCGGCAGATCGACTACTGGAAGGACCAGCTGAGCGACCTCCCCGCCGGGATCGCCCTGCCCGCCGACCGGTCCCGCCCCGCCGTCCCCTCCCACACCGGCGGCCGGGTCGAGTTCCAGGTGCCGGGCGCCGTCCACCAGGCGATGACCGGGCTCGCCCGTGACTCCCGGGTGACGGTGTTCATGGTGGTCCAGGCCGCACTGGCCCTGCTGCTGTCCCGCTCCGGAGCCGGCGACGACGTGCCGATCGGCACGCCGGTCGCGGGGCGCGACGACGACGCCGTGGACGACCTGGTCGGCCTGTTCATCAACACCCTGGTCCTGCGCAACGACCTGTCCGGGAACCCCACCTTCCGCGAGCTGCTGGCCCGCGTCCGGGAGACCGACCTCGGGGCCTACGCCCACCAGGACCTCCCCTTCGAACGCCTCGTCGACATCATCAACCCCGAACGCTCCCTCTCCCGCCACCCCCTCTTCCAGGTCATGCTCACCTTCAACAACACAGGTGGCCTGGACGACTCCGCGACGCGCACGGCCGCCGGGGACCTGGTCATCGGGGCGCAAGGGACCGCCACCGCCACCGCCAAGTTCGACCTGCTTCTGTCGGTCGCCGAACTGCGCACCGCGAAGGGCGAACCCGACGGTCTGACCGGGGCCCTCGAGTACGACGCCGACCGGTTCGACGAACCGACCGCCCGGCGGCTGGTCCGGCGGCTGACCGGGCTGCTCGACCAGGTCACCCGTGACCCGCAGCTCACCGCGGGGGCCGTCGGCCTCGTACTCCCCGACGAGCAGGACGCGATCGACGCGTGGAACGCCACCCCCGTGACCGCCCCGGCCGCCGGTCTGGCGGACCTCTTCGCCGAACGGGCCCGGCAGCACCGGGACGCCCCGGCCGTGGTGGACGGGGCCACGACGCTCAGCTACGCGGAGCTCGACGACCGGTCCACCCGGCTCGCGCACCTGCTGCTGGAGCACGGGGCCCGCCCCGACACCGTCGTCGCCCTGGCTCTTCCGCGCGGAGTGGACTTCGTCGTGGGGCTGGTCGCCACCCTCAAGACCGGCGCCGCCTACCTCCCCGCCGACCCGCTGCTGCCGACGGAACGCATCCGGTACGTCCTGGGCGACGTCCGCCCGGTGGTCGTGCTGACCACCGGTGAACTGGCCGACGGCTACACCGGCCCCGTCCTGGTGCCCACCGCGAAGGCGCTCGCGGCGGCCTCCCCGGAGCGGATCACCGACGCCGACCGTGGCGGACCGCTCCTCCCCGACCACCCGGTCTACATCCTGCACACCTCGGGTTCGACCGGTGAGCCGAAGGCCGTCGAGATGACGACGGGCGCCATCAGGAACCTCCTGGACTGGCACCACCGGGCGATCCCGGCCCACGAGGGCACGGTCACGGCCCAGTTCACCTCCACCGGCTTCGACGTGTCCGCCCAGGAGATGCTCTCCGCGCTGCTGTCCGGCAAGACCCTCGCGATCTGCCCGGAGGACGTACGCCGCGATCCGGCCGGACTCGTCGGCTGGCTGCGCGACGCGGGAGTGGGCGAGCTGTTCGCGCCCACCCTCGTCCTGGACGCGGTGTGCGCCGCGGCGCTGGAGACCGGCGAGGAGCTGCCCGCCCTGCGGCACGTCGCCCAGGCCGGCGAGGCCCTGGTGACCCGCGGGGCCGTCCGGGAGTTCTTCTCCCGCGCGGCGGGCCGAGTGGCCCTGCACAACCACTACGGCCCCACCGAGACGCACGTGGTGACGGCGGTGTCCCTGCCCGCCGACACCACGCAGTGGACCGGTACGCCCGCCATCGGAGAACCGCTCCCCAACGTCCACGCCCACGTGCTGGACTCGTGGCTGCGCCCCGTACCGCCGGGCATGCCGGGCGAGCTGTACACCTCGGGATCCGCCCTGGCCCGCGGATACCGGGGACGCCCCGGCATGACCGCCGAACGGTTCGTGGCCTGCCCCTTCGAGGGGAAGGGCGACCGGATGTACCGCACGGGAGACCTCGTGCGCCGCACCGCCGACGGACAGCTGCACCACCTCGGCCGCAGCGACGACCAGGTCAAGATCCGCGGCTTCCGCATCGAGCCGGGCGAGATCGCGGCGGCCCTGAGCAGCGATCCGGCGGTGTCCTCGGCGGCCGTACTCGTCCGGGACGGCTCCTCCCTCGCCGCGTTCGTCGTACCGGCCACGGACCGCACACCGGTCGCGGCGGACCTGCGGGCCGGACTGCTGCGGACCGTGCCCGAGTACATGGTCCCGGCGGAGTACGTCGTGGTGGACGAACTCCCCCTCACCCGCAACGGAAAGCTCGACCGGCGTGCGCTGCTGGCCCTTGAGGTGGACCGCCCCGCGCCCCGCTCGGCGGCGACCGAGGCGGAGAAGCGGATCTGCGCGCTGTTCGCCGAGGTGCTGGGGGCCGGGGAAGTCGGCCCGGACGACGACTTCTTCGCCCTCGGCGGCCACTCGTTCCTCGCCACCAGGGTCGTTGTGCTCCTGCGCGAGCAACTGGGCGCCGAACTGAGCGTACGGAGCCTGTTCGAGGCCCCGACCCCCGCCGCCCTCGCCCGGGAGGTGGAACGCAGCGGCACCCGGGACTCCTTCGCCCCGATGCTGCCGCTGCGGACCACGGGGGACGACCGGCCGCTGTTCTGCGTCCACCCCGGCGGCGGGATGTCCTGGTGCTACGCGGGCCTGCTCACCCACCTCGACCCGTCGATCCCCGTGTACGGGCTCCAGGCCAGGGCGCTCGGCAGCCCCGGAACGATGCCTGCCGGAGTCGGCGAGATGGCCGAGGACTATCTCCGGCAGATCCTGGAGATCCAGCCGGAGGGCCCCTACCGGCTCCTCGGCTGGTCCTTCGGCGGTGTCCTGTGCCACGCCCTCGCGGTGGAACTCCGGGCGCGCGGCCAGGAAGTGGAGCTGCTGGCGCTGGTGGACGCCTACCCGCACGCCGGCGGGGAGGCGGCCGAGGAGCGCGTGCTGGAGCAGACGCTGCGGGAGCTGGAGGACCGGCTGCTCGTCGACAACTTCACCGCCTCCCGCTTCGCCTTCGACGAGGCGGAGCTCACCACCGCCCGGGACGCACTGATCGCGCGCTACCTGCGCTTCCTGGAGGACAGCGGCCACCCGCTGGCGGCGGTGGGCGAGGACACCCTGCTGGCGATGAAGGACGTGTGGATCCACCACAGCCGCCTGCTGGCACAGCACCGGCCCGGCCGGTACGACGGCGACATGCTGCTGTTCACCGCCACCCGGGTACCGGAGCGGATCGCCGGCCGGGCCGGGGCGCACACGTGGACGCCGTACGTCGGCGGCGCCGTCGAGGACCACCCGGTCGACGCCGAGCACGAACAGATGCTGACGGTCCCCGAGCACATCGCGGCCATCGGGGGAGTGCTGGCGGCGAAGCTGGTGACAGCCCCGCCGCACACACCGTAGGCGCGGGGCTCAGGATCTGTCCGGGTTGCCCGGAACGACGTCCTTGGCGACCAGGCGGTCCCCCGAGAAGCACAGCCGGTACAGGTCGACCTCGTCGAGGAGGTTGCCGTTCGACCGGTAGAACTCGCACGCGCTGCCGGCCGGCCGGGGAACCGACCGTGCGGCGTCGGTCGGGTACGGGTAGCTCTGCAACGGCAGGAGGCCGTCGAACTCCTGCCGTTGCTGCCCCACGTGTATGGAGGCGTAGGCCGTCGGGTGCAGTATGCACGTCGCCAGCTGGTAGGCGAGGTACCCGGCGGCGGGCAGCACGATCAGGGCGAGGGCGGCCGGTGCGACGAACGCCACGATGAACCGCAGCCGCACCGTGCGCCGCGCGTCCCCCATCCGGCGCGCCGACTCCGCCCCGTCGTCCGGCGCGGACTGCGGGAGACGGTTCGTACGGCCGCCGCCCACCCGGTCGGGCATCACCGCGGTGACCCGGAAGCCCCGCTCGAACGGTTCGGCGCGCAGCTGCCCGCCGAGCGCGCCGACCCGCTCCCGCAGCCCGGCGAGACCGCGGTTGCCCCGCACCACGCCGGGCAGCGGACCCGCCGGAGGGGCCGAGTTGGTCACACTGACCTCCGTCCGGCCGCCCTCATGGGTGATCCGGACGTGCACGGAGCTGCCGGGAGCGTGCTTCGTCGCGTTCGTCAGGGACTCCTGCACCACGCGGTACACGGCGTGCCCGACGAGCGGCGACAGGGACGGGCTGTCGCCCTCCCGGACCAGGTCCACCGCGATCCCGGATGCCCTGGCCCGGCCCAGGAGCTCCTCGACGGACTCGATGGAGGAGTGATCGCCGTCCGCGTCCGGGCCGTCGCGCAGCACCGTCACGGTCTCCCGCAGATGGTCGACGGCCTCGGAGACGGCCTTCCGCAGCTCCGCCACGTCGGCACTGTCCTGGCTGCTCAGCGTCGGCGACAGTTCCAGCGCGCCCGCGCGCAACGCGATCAGGCTCAGCACATGCCCGAGGGAGTCGTGCATGTCGGCCGCGATGCGCGTCCGCTCCCGCAGCCGGGCCTGCTCGGCGACGAAGCGCTGCTGCTCCTCCAGGGTCCGCGCGAGCCGCCACCCGTCCGACACCAGGGCCCGCCGTGCCTGCTGGTAGCGGCCGACGAGCCACGGCACCAGCAGCGCCACCGGAAGGATGGTGACCGCGTAGAACCACCAGATCGCCCCCCGCCCGAGCACCGCGCACAGCGCGAGGTCGATGACCAGGCACGAGGCGAGCACCGTCAGGGGAACGCGCCCCACTTTCGCGCGGGCACCCAGCAGATACGTCATCGCGCCCAGCGCCACGGCGTAGGCGTTGGCCGGGTTCGACTCGTCGGCCAGGCCCAGCGCGCACAGCCCGTTCACCGCGAACACCGCGGCGCCCGGCCAGCGACGGCTCCCCGGAACGGCCACCGCGAGGACGGCGAACGGCAGCACCAGGTCCCGTACCACCGAGGGCTGCAGCGCGGACCAGAACCCCCACCCGCCCGCACCGGCCAGCACCACCCACAACGCCACATCGAACAGCAGCGTCTTCCCGAATCCGGGTAACGGCCTCGGTGCCCCGGGCCGCACCCCGGATTCCGCGATCCCATGCTTCATCACACGGCCGACCCTACCGAACCGGCTGGCCCGCACCTCAGGGCACCGGACATCCACGAAGGCCGCCAGTGAGCTGGCACTTTGCGAGAGGGATACAGCTCGTTGACGCCGGTCCGGTCCCTTGGCACCGTTGGCGCAGGACAGCGGTTCCCGCAGCATTCGGCTCAGGCCACGAGACCTGCGGGCTCGGGATCACTGCGAACGTTCCAATTCACGTGACTGGGGATCAGAGTTGGCACCTTCCCGTAATGGTCTCAAGGACGAGTCCGCCACGACCGCCGCCCTCCGGTACGCGGCCCCGCCCCGGCGGGGGACGACCGGCGTCAGCACGGCGTTCGGCACCTTCGGCGAGCTGCTTCAGGGCGTACTGCCCGGCCCCGGTGGCGACTTCCTGGTGACCTTGCCCATCGCGCGCTGGACCGTGGCGACCTTCCGTACCGATCCCACGTCGAGGGCCGTGCGGGTGTTCCCCGAGCACAAGCACAAGGCGGCCCGGCTGATCTCGATGATCATGGAAGATCTGCCGGTTCCGCTCGGCGGCTTCCTGACCCTGGACAGCGCCCTGCCCGAGGGCAAGGGCCTCGCCAGTTCCTCGGCCGACCTGGTGGCCACCGCCAGGGCCGCCGGCAACGCCCTCGGCCTCGCCATGCCGCCCCGCCGCATCGAGTCCTACCTCGGCAGGATCGAACCGACCGACGGTGTCCTCTACGACAGCGTCGTCGCCTACCACCACCGCCGGGTCCGGCTGCACCGGACGCTCGGCTCGCTGCGCCCCATGACCGTGGTCGGCATCGACGAGGGCGGCACCGTCGACACCGTCGAGTTCAACCGCATCCCCAAACCGTTCAGCGCCGCGGAACACCGCGAGTACGCCCGGCTGCTGGACTCCCTCGCCGCAGCCGTGGAGAGCGGCGACCTCGGGAGGGTCGGGGCCGTCGCCACGCGCAGCGCGGTGATGAACCAGGCACTGCGGCCCAAGCGGACCCTGGAGCGGATGATCGCGATCTGCGAGGAGACCGGCGGGCTCGGTGTCGTCGCGGCACACAGCGGGACATCACTCGGCGTCCTGATCGACAACGCCGACACGGACCGGTCGCACAAGATCGTGCGCGCCGTCCAGGCGTGCTCCGCGCTGGCGGGGAACGTGACCACCTACCGGACGCTGAGCTTCGGACCGGACCGGTGAGGCGGCCAGCCCGCCGCACCGGGCGGACGGTGGAAGGCGGGCCCGTCCGCCCGGCCCGGCGCGGCCTACCCCGCCAGCCTGGGCAGCGGGTCTCCCAGCGCCACCACGATCTCGCGGTCGCCGCGGTACGGGTCACGGCTGTGCGCGGTGCCGATGTTGTCCACCAGCAGGAGGTCACCGTCCTGGAAGGGAACCTCCACGGCGTGCTTGTCGTAGACGGCGTTGATGTCCTCCACGACGGAGGGATCCAGGGGCGTCCCGTCCCCGAGGAACGTGGTGAACGGCAGCCCCTGCGCACCGAACTCGCCCACCAGGAACTCCCGGACGTCCGGGTCCATCGTCCACTCGTTGAGGAAGGCGATCTGGTTGAACCAGCAGCGTCGCCCGGTCAGCGGGTGCTTCACCACGGCGGGCAGGACCTGGCGGGTCTGCAGGCCCCCCGGGGCGCGCCGGACCTCGATCCCGTGGGCACGGCAGTACCGGTCGACCTCCTCCGGATCCTCCAGGGCGAAGGCCTCGGCCGACGAGAGGCCCACCAACTGGTCGTAGTTGCGCACCAGTTGCCAGCCCTCCCGTTCGAAGGGCTCCGTGATCGAGCCCGGCAGCGATTCGAGGACCTTCGCGGCATCGGCCACCGATACCGTGCCACCGGACGAACCCGCCTTCAGGCAGGAGAAGACCATCCACTGCGGGTACCGGGCGGCACTGGACAACTCATGGTGCATGCACATGGGCTGGTCCGGCGGCCACTCCGAGGAGGAGTACACGCCGCCCCCCAGGGCCCTGCGCGGCGCGAAGCCCTCGACCTCCGTCATCAGCTCCGAGGTGAGCGCGCCGCTCGCCGCCGCGGCGTCGGCGTGGCTGCCGACACCCAGCCCCCGCACCAGCACCGCGCCCCGCTCCAGGGCGGCCGAGCGCAGCGCTCCGGCGTTCTCACGGAGCCATGCGGGCCCCCCGCCGCTGGCCGCCTCGATGGTGAGGACCTCGTCCTCGGCGCAGGCCGCCAGTTCCCGGGAGAACGGGTTGATTCCGCCAGACATCATGCCCCTGTCCTTTCGCCTTCTTCATGAGCGTATCCATGAGGATTCGAACGCTGACATCACATAACAGGGTCCGCGGAAAGCGGAAGCCTTTCACGCAGGCGCGATTGTCGCTGTACGCAGACCGGTTCGGGACTATCACCGCCCGCACGCACGAGGAGTACACATGCACATAAGGGTCCGCGATGGATTCAGGGTGAACTACCAGGTTTCCGGGAGCGGTACACCCGTGGTTCTCATCATGGGTTCCGGTGGCAGTGGAAGGGCGTGGCACACCCATCAGGTCCCGGCTTTGGTGGCGGCCGGGCACCAGGTCGTCACCTTCGACAACCGTGGTGTTTCTCCGGACGATGAAAGTCCGCCCGATTTCACCGTCGACGACATGGCCGCGGATGTCGCCGCGCTCATCGAGCACCTCGGCATCGGGCCCTGCGCGGTCGTCGGAACCTCACTGGGGTCACGGATCGCGGCGGAACTGGCGCTCTCCCGCCCCGGACTGGTGAGCAGGCTCGTTCTCATGGCGGCGCGGGGCCGCAGCGACGCTCTGAGCACGGCCCTGGTACTGGCGGAGGGCGAACTCGACGAGCTCGGCATCGTGCTGCCGCCGCGCTACCGGGCGGTGGTGCAGGTCCTTCAGCAGGTGTCCCGGCGGAGCTACACGGACGACCTGCGGACCCAGGACTGGCTGGAGCTGTTCGAGCTCACCGCGGGGGCCGAATCGGCGGCACGCGCCCAGCGCGGGCTCTACCCGATGCCGGACCGGCTCGCCGCGTACCGCGGCATTGCCGTGCCCTGCCACGTCCTGTCCTTCGCCGACGACGTCCTGACCCCGCCCGCCTCCGGCAGGGAGGTCGCCGGTGCCATTCCCGGCGCGACGTTCCAGGTCATCGAGGGTCTGGGGCACATCGGCTACCTCGAGGACCCGGCGACGGTGAACCGTGCCCTGCTCGACGCGCTGCGTTCCGCACCCGGGCCCCGCCCCCTGTCCGCCCACGGCGCGGGGGCGCGCGGTACGGCGTGACGGCCCCGCGGGGCGGCGGCCGGACCCCGGCGCTCCGGCCGCCGCCACGTGCCCCTCTAGCCGCCGACCACGTCCCCGCGCCGGAGTTCGGAACCGGCCGGAACCTCGGCGGGGTCCGAGCCGAGGCCGGTCACCCTGTTGTCCCCGTCCACGAAGACGACGCGGGGCTCCAGCTTCCCCGCGTCCTCGTCCGTCACCATCGCGTAGGCGATGATGATGACGAGGTCGCCGGGGCTGATCAGCCGCGCCGCCGCGCCGTTGATGCCTATGATCCCCGAATTCCGGGGGCCCTCGATGACATAGGTGGAAAGCCGTGCACCATTGTCGATATCGACGATGTCGACCCTCTCCCCGGGGAGCAGGTCCGCGGATTCCATCAGGTCGGCGTCAATGGTGAGCGACCCGACATAGTGCAGATCCGCCTGAGTCACGGTGGCCCGGTGAATCTTCGACTTCATCATGGTTCGATACACGATTCTCACTCCTGGTAGGTTCGTGCGAGGTGATGGTCTCGACATCGGATCGAATCAACCCATGCCAAATGTAAGCCACTTCTTGATCCCGCTCCGCAGTTTTGTGAGCAACGGAACGGTGACAAGGGACAGGTAATGCCGGTCACTTCCGCAGAACCGGAAATGCAGCCGATCGGCCATGGGAACGGAGCCTCCGGCGAACCCCTGACGGAGATCCGCCCGTTCCCCACCGGCCCGCCCGCCCTGCGACGGGCGGCCCGGCACTCCGAACCACAGGAAGACCACGAAGGAAGAGACATGCCCGAGAACGGTGTCATCGCCCAGTCCGCCCCGGCCGCCGGGGTGCCCGCTCCGCGCACCGCGGTGCCGCGCCGGCTGCTGATGTGCTCGCCCAGCCACTTCGACGTCACCTACTCCATCAACCCGTGGATGGAGCCCGAGAAGCCCGTCGACGGGGCCCTCGCCCTCGCCCAGTGGGAGCAACTGCGCGGCCTCTACCGGGATCTGGGCCACACGGTGGAGGTCATCCGGCCGGAGGGCGGCCTGCCCGACATGGTGTTCGCGGCCAACGGCGCCACGGTGGTCGACGGACGTGTGCTCGGTGCCCGCTTCCGCCACGAGGAGCGGACGGCGGAGGGGCCGCTGTACCTGTCCTGGCTGCGGGCCAACGGCTTCACCGAGACCCACTGGCCCGAGTACATCAACGAGGGCGAGGGCGACTACCTCCTCGTCGGCCGCAGGCTCCTGGCGGGCACCGGCTTCCGCACCGACCCGCGCTCGCACGCCGAGGCCCAGGAGTTCTTCGGCGTACCGGTCACCGGGCTGACCCTGGTCGACCCCCGCTTCTACCACCTCGACACCGCGCTCGCCGTACTCGGCGACGACGAAGTCATGTACTACCCCGAGGCGTTCACCGAGGGCAGCAGGGCCGTGCTGCGGGAGCTCTTCCCCGACGCGCTCCTCGCGACACCGCAGGACGCGGCGGTGTTCGGCCTCAACGCCTTCAGCGACGGCCGCCACGTGCTGCTCCCGGAGTCCGCGACGACGCTCATGGCGGGACTGCGCGAGCGCGGATTCGAACCGATCGGCGTCGACCTCACCGAGCTGCTCAAGGCCGGGGGCAGCGTCAAGTGCTGCACGCTCGAACTGCGCGAGGGGTGACCGCGGTGGGGCCCGCGACCCTGACGAGAGTCAGGGTCCGCACTGCCCTTTGACCACTACTCCGTCCGGTGCGCCGCTTCTACGGTTGTCTCCGAGGGGCCACCGCCCCGCTGAGCGGGCCGGCCGAACGACGTGGTCCAGCCCTCTCCGCGGGCCCACCGAACGGAGAGGTACCGTGCTGCCGACGTCCACGCCCGCGGTCCGCAACGACTACGTCACCTCCATCGCCGACACGAAGCCACTGATCCGGGCCGCCCAGCGGCTGCGGTACCGCGTCTTCGCGCAGGAGCTGGGCGCCCGGCTCGACACACCGGTCGGCGGCCACGACGTGGACGCCTTCGACGACCTGGCCGAGCACCTGATCGTCACCGAGAGGACCACGGGCGAAGTCGTCGGAACCCACCGCCTCCTGCCGCCCGGACGCCCCCGCGGCTCCTACGCCGAGACCGAGTTCGACCTGCGCGGTCTCTTACCCGTGCGCTCCTCGATGATCGAGGTCGGCCGCTCCTGCGTCCACCCCGGCCACCGCGGGGGCGCCGTCATCGGACTGCTGTGGGCCGGTACGGCGCGGTACGCCCTGCTCTCCGGCCGCCGCTACCTGGGCGGCTGCGCCTCCGTGCCGCTGGACGACGGCGGACGCGCCGCGTCCGCCGCGTGGCTCGCCAGCGCCACCGCGTACATGGCCCCCGGCGGACTCAGGGTCCGCCCGCACCGGCCGTGGGTGCCGCGGGGCCCCGGCGCAGCGGCACCCGGCCACGCCGCCCTGCCCCCGAGGCTCAGGGGCTATGCGCATCTCGGCGCCCGGGTGTGCGGAGCTCCGGCCCATGACCCGCAGTTCGGCGTCGCCGACTTCTTCGTCCTGCTCGACATGGACCGGTTGAACCGCCGCTACCGCCGCTACCTCCTCGGGGAGACGCGGTGAGAACCGGGAGAGGGCATCCGCTCCCGGACCGCGGCACCCCCCGCCGACAGTCAGCGGGGTGTGCCGGTCTCACAGGAGGCCGGTCAGCTCCTTCGCGCGCGAGCGCGCCCACTGCTCGGCCCCGGCGATCGCCTCCAGGGTGACCTCGTCGTTGCCCACGTGGTCGTGCTCCTCCACCACCCGGGCGAGGATGTCGACGATGCCGTTGAACGAGAGCTGACCCGCCGAGAAGGCCGCGACGCATTCCTCGTTGGCGGCGTTGAACACCGCGGGCATAGTCCCGCCCGCCTCTCCTACCTCGCAGGCGAGCCTGACCGCGGGGAACGCGTCGTCGTCGACCGGGTGGAACTCCCAGGTGGACGCCTGGGTCCAGTCGCAGCCCGGAGCGGCGTCGGGCACCCGGTCCGGCCAGCCGAGACCGAGGGACAGCGGCAGCCTCATGTCCGGCGGGCTCACCTGCGCCAGCGTCGACCCGTCGATGAACTCCACCATGGAATGCACCATGACCTGAGGGTGGATCACCACCTCGATGCGGTCGAAGGGGACATCGAAGAGCAGATGCGCCTCGATGGCCTCAAGCCCCTTGTTGACCAGGTTGGCGGAGTTGATCGTGTTGACCGGCCCCATGTCCCAGACCGGATGGGCCAGGGCCTCCTTGGGCGTGACGTCGGCCATCTCGGCACGGGTGCGGCCGCGGAACGGGCCGCCGCTCGCGGTCAGTACGAGCTTGCGCACGGCTTCGCTCTTGTCTCCCTGGAGGCACTGGAAGAGGGCCGAGTGCTCCGAATCGACCGGGATGATCTGACCGGGCTTGGCGCGCTTCTTCACGAGCGGGCCACCGACGATCAGCGACTCCTTGTTGGCCAGGATCAGGCGGCTGCCCGCGTCCAGTGCCGCGAGGGTCGGGTCGAGCCCGACGGAGCCGGTGATGCCGTTGAGCACCGAATCGCAGGGCAGGGAGGCGAGTTGGGTCGACGCGTCCGGTCCGCAGATGATCTCCGGCAGTGGCGAGCCGCTCCTGCCGAGCGCGTCCGCCTCGGCCTTGAGCGCGTCGGACAGCCCGGCCTTCGCGGCCGACGTGGCGACGGCCACCGTCTCCACTCCCAGCTCCAGGGCCTGCCGTGCCAGCAGGAGCGGGTTCCCGCCTCCCGCGGAGAGTGCTCGTACTCGGAACCGGTCCGGAGCCCGCCGGATGACGTCGATCGCCTGTGTGCCGATCGACCCGGTAGAGCCAAGGATGACGACGGAGCTGACCTCGGTGTTGTTCGTAGTCACGGCGCTCATCGTAGGCGGGCCGGATCCGGAGCAGGTCCGCCATCGTCGGCGCGGGCGGTGTCGGGTACTACCTGATCAACGCGAGCCGGGTACAGGAGTTCGGTGTGGTGACCAGCGTCATTCTGATGGTGCTGGCCATCGTGCTGATGGTCGAGGGGCTCGCCATGTGGTTGCGCCGGGCGCTGTTCTGATCCCGGGCCGCGCGGCCGTCACGCGGCCCGGGGCGGCCCCGCTGCCGCCCGCCCCGGCGCGGGCGGCGGCCGACCGGGCCTACCGGCGCTGAGCCGGGACGGCCGACGCCGCCCGGCTGGTGTGCCCGCTCCGCGCCAGGCGCTGGCGGCGTGCTTCGTAGAGGACGACGGAGGCGGCGTTCGACGCGTTGAGGGAGCTGGCGGAGCCGGTCATCGGGATGCTGACCACATGGTCGCAGAGCGCGCGCCAGGCCGCGCTGAGGCCCGTCGTCTCGTTGCCGATCAGCAGCAGGACCGGCTGGACCAGGTCGAAGTCCGCGATCTCCGCGTCGCCGTTCTCGTCCGTGCCGACGACGGCCACCGGACGGCCCCGGGCGCGCTCCCCGTCCAGCCACTCCATGACCTCGCGGTGCGAGGGGCTGCGCACCACGGGCACGGAGAAGAGGGAACCCGTCGACGCCCGGACCGACTTGGGGTCGTACGGATCGGCGGCGTGCCCCGTGACGATCAGCCCGTCGGCGCCCATCGCGTCGGCCGACCGCACGATGCTCCCGATGTTGCCGGGCTGCGTCGGCCGGTCGAAGAGCAGCCCGAGGAAGTCCTCGTGGACCGGGATCCGCGACAGGCTGTCCGGCGCCATCCCGACCACCGCCAGCAGCTCCGCCGCCCCCTCACCCTTCTCGCTGAGCTCGGCGAGCAACCCCGGTGCCATCGCGATGCGTTCGGCACCGGCCCGGCGCACCAGGTCCTCGGCCCACCGGGAGAGCGGGCGGTCGGCGTCGTGGATCAGGGAGCGTATGGTCCAGCCGTGCTCCACGGCCATCGTGATCGGACGCACGCCCTGGACCAGGAACTCCTTGGCGCGCCCCCGCTTGGCGCGGTTGCCGAGCAGTGTCTGCAGCTGCTGGAACCGGGCGTTGCGGGCCGAGATCCGCTGAAGTGCCACCCGTGTCCTCCAGGCCGAAGATGATCGCGCGCTACGTGCTACGCGTGTGGTGCCCCGGCATCCTCCCTTATCCCCTGTGCAAAAGGCCAGTTGGGCCGACCGGGCCGGTCGGGGCAGGGCCCCGGCCCGGGACGATGACCAGCTTGCCGCGCACATGGCCGTCCGCGCTCTCCCGGTGGGCGTCGGCCGCCTCGGTCAGGGCGTACGTCCGGGCCACCGTCACACCGAGTGCCCCGCCCGCCGCCAGTTCCGCCGCCCGGCCGAGGCGCTCGCGAAGCCGTTCGGGCCCGGCGAACGAGAAGCGCACCCCGTGCTCCGCCGCCCGGTGGTCGGCGATGGTCACCACGCGCTCCGGTCCGCCGGTCAGCTCGACGAGCGCGGCCAGCGAGCCCCGTCCGGCGGCGTCGAACGCCGCGTCCACCCCCTGCGCCGCGACGGCGCGCACCCGCTCGGCGAGGCCCTCGCCGTACGTCACGGGTTCGGCGCCGAGCGAGCGCAGGTACGCGTGGTTGCGCTCGCTCGCCGTGCCGATCACGGTCGCGCCGAGCTGCCGGGCGAGCTGCACGGCCACGGACCCCACACCACCCGCCGCCCCGTCCACGACCAGGGTCTCCCCGCTCTCCACCCCGAGTTCGCCCAGCACCTGGTACGCCGTGTTGACGGCCACCGGCAGTCCCGCCGCGACCTCCCAGGGCACCCCCTCGGGCTTCTGGGCCAGCTGCGCCGCAGGGGCCAGGGCGAACTCGGCGTAGCCGCCGGAGCCGATCGAGCCGAACACCTCGTCGCCCTCGGCGATCCCGGTCACGTCCCCACCGGTGGCCACGACGACTCCCGCCACGTCACCGCCGGGCACGAAGGGGAACTCCACCGGCATCATCTGCGCGACGCTCCCGCCGCGCAGCCGCCAGTCCAGCGGATTCACCCCGGCGGCACGGACCGCGAGCAGCACCTGTCCGGGGCCGGGGGCGGGCAGTTCGCGCTCCACCACACGCAGCACCTCGGGGCCTCCGTACTCCGAGAACTCCACGGTGCGGTACGTCTCTGTCACTCCTTGCCCCTTTTTCATGTGATGTCTGCTATTGGTCGCCTTGATGACGTTTCGTCAGTCCGTCGAGAAAAGCTATCGGACGAAGATTCGGGCGTCACGCGGCACCGGCCGGATCGGGCCAGGCGGCCTTCCGGGTCCAGGGGTGGCAATTGGTACCCCCAGGGGGTATGTTTCCTCGCGTCGATACCCCCCTCCGGTATAGGAGTTGTTCTGCGATGTCCGCATCAACCGCACGAAGCGCGCCGAACGCGCAGGCCGATGCGCGGAGATGGTCCGCGCTCGCCCTGATCGCCCTGGCTCAGTTCATGGTCATCATGGACACGTCGATCATTGGGGTGGCCCTCCCCAAGATGCAGTCCGACCTGGGCTTCTCCCAGGAGAACCTGTCGTGGGTGTTCAACGCCTACGTCGTCGCCTTCGGCGGACTGCTGCTGCTCGGCGGCCGGCTCTCCGATCTGCTCGGCGCCCGCCGCCTGTTCAGCGCCGGATGGGTCGTACTCGCCGCGGGCTCCCTGGCCGCCGGCCTCGCGGGCGAGGTCTGGGCCGAGCTGACCGGCCGCGCCCTCCAGGGCGTGGGTGCCGCGCTGATCGCGCCGTCCGCGCTCACTCTTCTGATGACTCTGTTCGGCTCACGCCCCAAGGAGCTGGGCAAGGCCTTCGCGCTGTACGGCGCCGCCGCCCCGGCCGGGGGCACCGCCGGAGTCTTCCTCGGCGGCGTCATCACCCAGTACGCCAGCTGGCCCTGGGTCTTCTACATCAACATCCCCGTCGCGCTGATCGTCCTCATCGCCACGCCCGCCGTCATGCCCGCGGGTGCGGGGCGGCGCGGCTCCATCGACCTGGCCGGGGCGGTCACCGTCACCGTGGGCCTGGCCGCTGTCGTCTACGCCATCGTCCGGGCTCCCGAGACCGGCTGGGGCTCCGGCGAGACCTGGCTGGTCCTGCTGGCCGGGGCGGCACTGATCGCCGCCTTCGTCGCGATCCAGTCCAAGCGGCGCGAACCGCTGATGCGGCTGGGGATCTGGCGGGCGCCCAACCTGGCGGGAGCCAACATCGCCCAGTTGCTGATGGCCGCCGCGTGGATTCCCATGTGGTTCTTCCTCAACCTCTACCTCCAGCAGGTCCTGGGCCTGGGCGCCTTCGCCTCCGGCGCCGCGCTGCTGCCGATGACCGTCGCCATCATGGTCATGATGATCGTCCTGGCGCCGCGCCTGATCTCCCGGTTCGGGCCCAAGCCCCTCATCGTCCTGGGTCTGCTGGCGCTCGGCGCGGGCATGTTCTGGCTCTCGCTGGCCCGCCCGGACGGCAGCTTCCTCGTCGATGTCCTGCCCGCCTCGCTGCTCTCGGCGGCCGGCATGTCCCTGGCGTTCATCCCGTCGCTCGGCACCGCGCTCTCCAGCGCCCGCCCGGAGGAGGGCGGACTCGCCTCGGGGATCGTCAACACCAGCTACCAGGTCGGCTCCGCGCTCGGTCTCGCCGCGATGACCGCGATCGCCTCCGCGCACGGTGCCCGGGAACTCGGTGACCCGGCGGCTCTCACCGACGGCTTCTCCGCCGCCTTCACCGGGGCCGCGGTCCTGGCCGTGGCCGGTGGCCTCGCCGCCCTGCTGACGCTGCGCACCGCCCCCTCGCCCGCGTCCGCGTCCGCCGACAAGGCGGCGGCCTGAAACCGGGGGCCCGAAGGTCACCGCCCCGCGCTCACCCCGGGCGCCGGGCGGTGACCAGCAGGGCAGCGGTACGCAACCGGAGCGCCCCGTCCCGCTCGTACGGCCGCAGCAGGCCGACGAGGTGGCGCCGGGCGCGCTCCCGGTCGTCCGGCCCGGCCCGGTCCAGCAGATGGCGGCCCGGACCCGAGCCCAGCAGGAAGGCGGCCGCGTCGGCGGCGTCCCGGCCCCAGGTCCCGTGCGCCTCCACCCGCTCGCTGCTGACGGCCTCGTAACCGGCGCCGGACAGCACCTCCCGTACGGTCGACGGCTCGGCGAGCGAGAACATCCCCGGGGCGCCCGGAGTGCCCAGACCGCCGACCGGCAGGATCTCGCGCAGCCCCTGGACCGCCCCGAGCCATTCGGTCCGGCCCGGGTCGGCGGAGCAGACGAAGGCGATCCGTCCGCCGGGGCGCAGCGCCCTCCCCGCGTTGGCGAAGGCGGCCACCGGATCGGCGAAGAACATCACCCCGAAGCGGCTGACCGCGACATCGAAGGAGCCGGGTTCGAACGGATGGGCCTGGATGTCGGCCCGTTCGAACACCGCGTTGCCGATTCCCTCCCGCCGCGCCGATTCCCGGGCGCGGGCGAGCATCGGGGCCGACAGGTCCACCCCCGTCACCAGGCCGTCGCTCGCCCGTCGCGCGGCCAGCCGGGTGGTGCGGCCCGCCCCGCATCCGAGGTCGAGCACGCGGTCGCGCCGCGTGATCCGCGCGGCGGAGAGCAGGAGTTCGTTGAACCCGTCGTTCACGTCGTCCCAGCGCGCCTGGTTCTCGGCCCAGTGCGTCCCTTCGTATCCGTTCCACGCCTGCTCCTGCTGCGCGTTGACGAGGTGGCGCATCCCGATCCCCTGTTCTCCCGGTGCACACGACCTAGTATGGGCGTGTGCCCATTCAAGGTATGGGCAGATGCCCATACCTGTAAACAGGCAGAGAGGGAGGGGCTCATGTCCCCGCGTGGTGTGACGACTCCGGACGTACGCGAGCGGCTGTTCGCCGCCGCGGAGCGGGTGTTGGAGCGGGAGGGGCCGGGAGCCCTGACAAGCAGGGCGATCACCGGCGAGGCGGGCTGCGCGAAGGGGCTGCTGCACGCCCATTTCGACGGACTGGACGAGTTCGTCGCGGAGTTGGTGCTCGACCGGTTCGCCCGGGTGGCCCGGCACGCCGAGGGGCTGGCGGAGCGGGCGGGGCAGGGCACCGTCGAGGCGAACCTGCTCGATGTCGCCCTCGCGCTGCTGGCCTCGGCGGGGCCCACCGTCGCGGGTCTGGCGCTCGCCCGCCCCGCGGCCTCCGCCCGCGTCCGGGCGGCCCTGGAGGGCGGCGCGCCGGGCTTCGGCACGGTGCAGGAGGCGATCACCGGCTACCTGGAAGCGGAGCGCCGCGGCGGCAGGGTCGCGGAGGGGGCCGACACCGCCGCCGCGGCCCTCGCCCTGGTCGGCACCCTCCACCACCTGCTCATGACCGGCGGGCCCGGCCGGAGCGACGAGCGGGACCGGGCTGGCCGGCTGGTGGCCCTGCTCGCGGCGGGCCTGCGCTCCGGCGGCCCGGTCGGCGCCGGGTGAACCGGACTCCGGTCAGCGCAGCCGGACGCGCACCGTGTGCGTGGCGCCCGCGCTCGTGCTCAGGTCGCCGTACGTCAGGCTCAGCGCGGAGCCGGTCCGCACCCCGGTGACGCTCCCCGGCCGCGACAGCACGGACCTGACCGGGCGGCGCCAGGTGAGGCTGAGGCCCGTGACGGTGCGGGACGGGTCGGCGACGCAGACCGTGGCGGTGCCGTCGCGCTTCTCGCGGATCTGCACGCAGACCGGCGCGTTCACCGTGACCCGGCCCGCCGTGCCCGCCGCCCAGAAGGTGATCCCGGTGAAGCCGAGCGACGGGACGTGGATGCCGGTGCGGTCCGCGTCCTGGGCGAGGATGCGCAGCCAGCCGGTGTCCGCGGCGCGGGCGGCGGTGCGTTCGGCGCTCGCGCCCGGCAGCAGGACGTACGCGTAGGAGCCGTCCGCCGCGTCGGTGCCGTGGTCCTGCCAGAGAGTCAGGTACCTGCGGGTGAGAGGGGTGGCGGAGCCGCCGTCATTGACGTCCCGCCAGGCTCCGGTGCGTTCCTCGCGCAGCGCGTGCAGGGTGGTGCCGCCGGGGAAGACGTACCCGGCGTGCCCGTCGACATGGGCCCACTCTGTGGTGCGGGTGGTGCTCCAGCCCTGGCCGGTGGGCTGCGCCTCGCCGTCGAGCAGCAGCCGCCGGGTGCCGTCGGTGCCGAGGAAGCGGTTGTCGACCACCGTCTCCGCGGCCGTGCCGTCGGCGGAGGTGATGCCGGAGCCGAGGCAGACCACGCAGTCGTCCAGCCAGAACCACGACTTGCGGGCGTGCAGGGTGCTCGCCAGGCCCTGGAGGTGCTGGCCGGTGGTGCCGAACTCGCCGTCTCCGGTGCCGCCGACCCACCGGGTGTCCGGTACCGGATTGGCCCAGGCGCCGCCCTGCCCGTCGGCCATCCTCTTCCGGGAGACGGTGGTGCCGGGCAGCCGGTAGGGGTCGACGGTCGGCCAGTAGGCGTCGGAGTACTGGTCCTGGTTCGTGCCGTCGGCCCACCACTGGAGCCAGCCCGAACCGGTGTGCCAGCCCCGCTTGTTCTCCCCGTTGCCGAACTCGTAGTGGGCGATCCGCGCCGAGGCCATGGAGAGCCCCGCGCCCCAGCCGCGGCGGCGGTGGGTGATCCGGTCCATGTGGTGGAAGACGCGGTGCGCGGACGGTTCGGGGGCGGGCGTGACGGTCGCGTCGTCGAGCAGGGCCCGCAGGCGTGCGGTGTTGACCAGGCTCAGCGAACCGCTCGCGAGCGCGGGGGCGTAGCGGTCGCGGACCAGCCAGCCCTTGACCATGGCCCGCCAGCGGGCGTTCTCCGCGGGGTCGGCGCCCAGGCCCAGCAGCACGATGGAGGCCATGACGCCATGGGCGCGGGTGTGGTCGCTGGTGCCGGCCCGGGTGATGCCGCGGCCCGAGACGTTGTCCATCATCAGCCCGTCGTACACGAACGGGGCGATGGCCGCCTCGATGGTGTCGAGGAACTGACGGCTGCCCGGATCGGTGATCTCCCAGGCCGATCCGCGCAGCAGGGCGAAGAGCCGGCCGAGCCCGTCGTTGAGCACCGCGCCGTAGCCGCCGATGTACGGGATGCTGGTGTGCTGGACGAACGAGCCGTCCGGATAGAAGCCGTCGCCCTTCGTGACGTAGGGGAAGACCGGCGAGAGCGCTGCGGCGGCCAGCGCGATCTTGGCGGCGTTCGCGCCGACGATGCCGCGCAGGATGATCCCCCGGCACAGGTCGACGCGGTTGGCTCCGGTGCTGGTGCCGGTGTACGAGCCGATGGCCGACTCCGGCAGGAAGTGGTCGACCGCCCCGCAGTACGCGGCCCGCTGAGCGTCCGTCAGCGTGTCGTGGAGCAGGACGCAGGTGTCCATCAGGGCCTGGGGCGCGCCGATCTGCCAGTCCCACCAGTTTCCGTAGCGGGGGGTCGCCGGGTTGAAGACATCGGCGTGGAGGTGGTCGAGGCCGGTGACGACCGCGTCCCGCAGGACGGTGTCGCCGGTGAGGCCGGTGCCGGGCTGGGCGTACGCCTCCGCCATGGTGCGCAGCCGGTTGTAGCTGGTGGTCATGCGGGCGGAGAAGCCGAAGGACTCGGTGTCGGTGTCCGGATCGGGGTCCAGGTAGACCAGGTCCGGCCAGAGCGAGCCGCGCGCGGGTGCCATCGCGGAGCGGTGGGCGGCGGCCTGGGCGCCGAGTTCGGCGAGCTTGGACCTGAACGGCTCGGCGGTCGGGCTGAATCCGCTGCCCAGATACAGCTCGCGCCACTTCGCGCGCAGCGCGGCGAACGCGTCGTCGGCGGCCGGGGCGGGGGACGAGGGGGCCGGGAGGGCGGCGGCCGGGGCGGGGGACGGCAGGCCGAGGGCGAGCGCCGCACCACCGCCCGTGGCCAGCAGGACACGACGGGACCAGGCAGATGTCATCGAAGCTCCGGGGGGAGTGAGCCAGTGCGTGGGCGGCGCCGCAGTAAGCGTTTTCTAGCATGCGGGAGACGGGGTCCTCAAGGGGCGCGCACCTCCGGAGGGCCGGAGCCCGGCAGGTGGCCTTCGACCGCGGGGGCGGACGTGGCCCGGTGTGCGTGTCAGGGGGCGGACGTGGCCCGGTGTGCGTGCCAGGGAGCGGACGCCCGGTCAGAGGTCGTCCGGTCAGAGGTCGCCCGGCACGTGCTCAGGCGTCAGGGAGCGGCTGTTCGGCCCAGATCGTCTTGCCGCGCCGGGTGTAGCGGCTGCCCCAGCGGGTGGTGAGCTGGGCGACCAGGTACAGGCCGCGGCCCCCCTCGTCGGTGAGCAGGGCCCGGCGCATCCGGGGCTGGGTGGCGCTGGGGTCGGAGACCTCGCAGGTCAGCTGCTTCGCGCGGATCAGCCGTACCTCGACCGGGCCGCCCGCGTGCCGGATGGCGTTGGTGACCAGCTCGCTGAGGACCAGCTCGGTGGTGAAGACCAGCTCCTCCAGCCCCCAGGCCCGCAGCTGGCGGGCCGCTTCCTGCCGGACCTGGGCGACGGCGGCGGGGTCGGCGTCCACCGGCCAGACAGCGGTGTTCCCGGGCGGCACCGCGTGGGTGCGGGCGAGCAGCAGGGTGACGTCGTCGGCGAGCTGGTGCGGGGGGCGGGCGGCGATGATCTCCCGGCCGAGCTGCCGCAGCGGTGCGGTGGTGGCGCCGGGGCGGGCCAGACGGCGGCGGAGTTCGGCCATGCCCGCGTCGACATCGCTGTCGCGGCCCTCGATCAGCCCGTCGGTGTAGAGGGCGAGGAGACTGCCGGGCTCCAGCTCGACCTCGGTCACCTCGAACGGGACGCCGCTGACGCCCAGCGGGGGCCCGGGGTTCAGGGGTACGTACGAGACGGTGCCGTCCGGGGCGGCGACGGCGGGCGGCGGGTGCCCGGCGGAGACCACCGCGCAGCGCCGGGAGACCGGGTCGTAGACCGCGTACAGGCAGGTGGCACCGACCGGATCGGCGGACCGGTGGCCGTTTTCCGCGTCGCTTTCGTCCGTACGGGTGAACGGGGTGGGCCGGCCGGAGCCGTCGCCCGTCCCGGCCGCGCCGCCCGCCCCGTCGGCCTCGCCCGGCTCGTCGCGGAGCTGGGAGACCAGGTCGTCGAGGTGGACCATCAGCTCGTCCGGTTCCAGGTCGAGATCGGCGAGGGTGCGCACGGCGGTACGGAGCCGCCCCATGGTGGCGGTGGCCCCCAGGCCGTGCCCGACCACGTCCCCGGCGACCAGGGCGACCCGGGCGGAGGACAGCGGAATCACGTCGAACCAGTCGCCGCCGACGCCGGTCGCGGTGTCGGCGGGCAGATAGAAGCCGGACGTGGTCACGGCGACGGTCTCCGCCTGTGCGGGCGGCAGCAGACTGCGCTGGAGACCCACGGCGGCCCGGTGCTCCCGGGTGTAGCGGCGGGCGTTGTCCACGGCGAGGGCGGCGCGCGCGGCGATCTCGCCCAGCAGGTCCAGATCGGCCAGGGCGTAGGCGGGCCGTCCGGGACCGCGCCGCACCGTCACCCGCCCCAGGAAGCTGCCCCGGGCCCGCAGCGGAGCGGTCATCGACGCGGGGGAGTGGTTCACCACCGGGGCGCACCGCGGATCGGCCCGCACCGCGGCGCCGTCCGCCACCCCCTCCGGGGGCTGTGAAGCCGCCCCCTCCGCCCCGGGAGCCTCCCCGGCCACCGCGGTCCGCAGCAGCGGCAGCAGCCCGTCCTCGCCCGGGACCGGCTCCTCGCCCGTGAACACCGCCTCGGCGATCTCCACCACGGCGAGATCGGCCAGTTCGGGCACCAGCACATGGGCCAGCTCCTCGCCGGTCCCCGCGACCGACAGCGAACCGCCGACGGCCGCGGTGGCCCGGTGCAGGACCGCCAGGCGCTCGTCGGAGCGGCGCTGCTCGGTGACGTCCGTGAACAGCGCGGTGACCCCGAAGACCTGCCCGTCCGGGGCCTGGAGCCGGAACGCGGAGACGGCCATCACCACCCCGCCGCCCGGGTCCTCGATGGTCCGCACGGTCTCCTTCGCGAGGATCAGCGGACGGCCCGTCCGCAGTACCTCGCGCAGCTGCTCCTCAAGCGCCGCCGCGCCCTGGGGCTCCAGGAAGTCCCCGAGGCGCCGGCCGCGCAGATCCGGCAGGAGACCGGTGTACGGCAGCAGATGGGTGTTGGTCCTGACCAGCCGCAGCTCCGCGTCGAACACCGCGAGCCCCAGCCGGTCCTGGAGGAAGAGCTCCCGGGTGAACGCCTGGTCCTGCCGCCACCGGTCCACCGTCCCGACCGGGGCCCAGAGCACGAAGAACCGGTCCGCCCCGCCGGGGACCGCGAGCGGCAGCGCGTGGAAGACGATCCTCATGTCCTGGCCCCGGCCGGTGCGCACCAGGGTCTCGCCGGACCAGGCGGCGTCGCGGTGCCCCTCGGGCACCACCGGTCCGGAGGCAGGGTCCGCGAGCAGTTCCACGGCGGGACGGCCGCAGACCTCCTCGGCCGTGAACGCGAACAGCTCCGCAGCCGCGGGTGTCCAGCCGACGATCAGCCCGTCCGCGTCGAGCAGCGCTCCGGCCGCGCTGTCCGCGAACGGGAGCCCGTCGTGTCCGGGCGCGCCCGGGAGGGTCTTGCCGTCCACCTGTCGCTCAGCTCCCTCTCCCGGCTCTGCCGACGGTCCCGTGCCGCGTCCGCGGACGTCTCCATCATCCCTCCGCTGCCTGGGGCCGCCAGTTCCGGCGGCCGGGCTTCGACGGTCCCGGCCCCGGGCCGGGCCGGGGTGAGGCAGTATTCCGTCCAGGTGACCGGCGGGGAGGGTTCTGTATGTCCGAACGTACCGAGACGAGCCAGGGAGCACTGCTGGCCGTGAGCGATCTGCACACGGCGATGGCGGACAATCGTCGCCTCCTGGAGTCCCTGAGGCCGGGCTCGGACGAGGACTGGCTGATCGTCGCCGGTGATGTCGCGGAGCGGCCGGACGAGGTGGAGCGAGCGCTGCGGCTGCTCGCGGACCGGTTCGCGCGGGTGATCTGGACCCCGGGCAACCACGAGCTGTGGACGCTCCCGCGCGACCCGGTCCGGCTGCGGGGCCAGGAACGGTACGAGCATCTGGTCGAGCTGTGCCGGAGCATCGGGGTGGACACCCCGGAGGACCCGTACCCGGTGTGGCGCGGGCCCGGCGGGCCGGTGGCGGTGGCGCCCGTGTTCGTGCTGTACGACTACAGCTTCCGGGCGCCGGGCACCACGACCAAGGCCGAGTCCCTGGCGTACGCGCGCCGGACCGGTGTGGTGTGCACCGACGAGTACACGCTGTACCCCGACCCGTACCCGAGCCGCGAGGAGTGGTGCCGGGCCCGGGTGGCGGAGACGGAGCGGCGCCTCGAGGCCCACGACCGGTCCGTGCCCCTGGTGATCGCCGGGCACTGGCCGCTGGTGCGCGCGCCGACGGACGTGCTGTGGTACCCGGAGTTCGCCCAGTGGTGCGGCACCTCGCTCACCGCCGACTGGCACCTGCGCTTCCCCACGGCGGCGGTGGTCTACGGGCATCTGCACATCCCGCGCACCACCTGGTACGACGGGGTGCGCTTCGAGGAGGTCTCCCTCGGCTACCCGAGGGAATGGCGCAAACGCGGCCACCCCAGGGGCCTGCTGCGCCAGATCCTTCCGTACGACGGCAGTTGACGGCCCCGCGGCCCGTACGCCGGGGGCCGCGGGCTCAGATGACCGGCGGCCGTCCCAGCCGCGTCATCCGCCACACCGTGCGCCACCGCATCGGCCGCCGCCGTCCGCACGGGGTGCGGACGCCCTCCGCGAAGCCTCCGGCCCAGGCGCGCAGCCCGGTCGCCGAGCGGGTGCGGGCCAGCGTCAGCAGGGTCCAGGTGCCCAGGTAGGCCGGGACCAGCGGGAGGGGCAGGTGGCGGCGGGCCAGCCAGACCCGGTTGCGGGCCGTCATCCGGTAGTAGACCGCGTGCCTGGCCGGGGACGTCTTGGGGTGCTGGAGCAGCAGACCGGGCTCGTAGAGGATCTTCCAGCCCGCGTCGAGCGCCCGCCAGGACAGGTCCGTCTCCTCGTGTGTGAAGAAGAACTCCGCGGGCCAGTGCCCGGTTTCGGCCAGCATCTCCATCGAGAAGGCGTGGCCGCCGCCGAGGAAGGCGGTGACCGGTCCGGGCCGCATCGGGTCACCGGCCCGCAGCCGCGGTACGTGGCGGCGCTGGGTCTCGCCGTGCTCGTCGGCGATCCGGAAGCCGACGATGCCGAGCCGGGGGTCGGCGGCGAACATCTCCTGGACCGTGCGGAACACCCCGTCGTCGACCAGGAGTCCGTCGTCGTCGAGTTCGATGACCACGTCCACGTCGCCGAACTCCGCCAACCGGGCCAGGGCGACGTTGCGGCCGCCGGGGCAGCCCAGGTTCTCCGGCAGTTCGATCACCGTCACACCGCCGGAGAGGTCCGACAGGCCGGGGAAACCGGCGAAGTCGGGGAGGGGGGTGCCGTTGCCCACGACGACGAGCCGGGCGGGACGGACGTCCTGCCCGGCCACCGAGCGCAGCAGGGCCTCGACCTGCTGCGGTCGGTCGCCCATGGTGACGACGGAAACGGCGATGCGCGGTTGGGACACGGTCGGTACTCCTGGTCTCGCTGCGGTGCCCGCGATCGTAGTCCCAGGAGACGGCCGCCCGTTGTTCGGCCACCCGTCGCCGTGCCGACACGGTCCCCGTGTACCGGCCGGGCGCGGCGCTCGCGTACCGGCCGGCGGCGGGATCAGTGGCAGTTCTTGGTGCCCTTGCCCGTCTTCGTCCAGGAGCAGGAGTCGTGGAGCGTGCCGCTCGGCTTGATCAGCCGGGCCTTGTCGCCGGTGTTGTTCCACACGTACGAACCGCGGTTCCAGTACACGTGGGCGGAGGTGTTCGTGCCCTTGCCGGTGTGGACCCGGACGGTCTTGCCCGCGCCGACCGTGCGGCTGCCGAAGGTGTAGGTGTAGCCGGTGTTGTCCTTGAGCTTGTAGCCCTTGAGCTGGACCTTCGTCCTGCCGTTGTTGTGGATGTCCACCCACTCGGCGTTGAGCGAGGCGTTGCTGCGGTTGTCCTTGCCCGGACTGTCGTACTGGATCGTGCCGAGGTGCAGCCCGCCCTGGTGGCTGGCGGCCGACGCGGGGGCCGTGAGCAGCAGCGATCCGGCCAGGGCGGTGACGGCGGCCAGGGCGAGCGGGGCCGCGGAGGATATGCGCACGTGGTGTTCCTTCTGTGGAGTTCTGGTGAAGGGCTGTCAGCATAAGGGCAGCGCGCGCCGGATCGTCAGGCGTGTGTCCGTCCCGTCCCGGTTCGTGCGGCCCCGCTTCACCCGTCCGTGTCAGCCCCGGCCCACGTACGGCATCGCCGTCGCCAGGACCGTCGCGAACTGGATGTTGGCCTCCAGCGGCAGTTCCGCCATGTGGAGCACGGTCCGGGCCACGTCCGCCGTGGCCATCACCGGCTCGGCGGCGAGTGCGCCGTTGGCCTGGAGGATGCCGGTCCGCATCTGCTCCGTCATGTCCGTGGCCGCGTTGCCGATGTCGATCTGCCCGCAGGCGATCCGGTACGGACGCCCGTCCAGCGACAGCGACTTCGTCAGCCCCGTCATGGCGTGCTTGGTCGTGGTGTACGCGACCGAGTGCGGGCGCGGCGCGTGGGCGGAGACCGAGCCGTTGTTGATGATCCGCCCGCCTTGCGGGTCCTGGTCCTTCATCAGCCGGTACGCCGCCTGCGCGCACAGGAACGCGCCCGTCACGTTCACGTCCACCACCGCACGCCAGTCCGCCGCGGACAGTTCCTCCACCGGGACCGAACGCGGTCCGAACGTACCGGCGTTGTTGAAGAGCAGGTCCAGGCGGCCGAAGCACTCCCGCGCCGAGGAGAAGAGCGCGTCCACATCCTCGGATCGGGACACATCGGAAGGTACCGTGATGACCCGGGCATTCTCCCCGGCCAGTTCGGCGGTCTCGGCGAGCGGTCCGGGGCGCCGTCCGGCGAGCGCCACCGACCAGCCCGCCCCGGTCAGCGCGAGCGCCACCGCGCGGCCGATCCCCGAACCCGCCCCCGTCACCACCGCGGCCCTCGACGCCGCCCCCGCACCGGAGTTCAACACTTTGTTGCTCATGCCGCCGCAGCGTACGCCCTTCCCCATTCCTCATCCGCCCGACGTCCGGACGACGCGAGCACGACAGCCGTTCGATGCGCGGGACCGGTGGACTGGCCGCGTACACCACCGGACAGGGGAGGGACAGATGACAGGATCGTCCTCATCACGCCAGCAGCGGGAGCTGCGCCGGGCCGCCGAGCAGATCGGGCGCCGCCGCTTCCTGACCGTCACCGGCGCCGCCGCCGTGCTCGCCTTCTCGGTCAACCTGCCCGCCGCGGGCTCCGCGAGCGCCGCCGAGCTGGACGCCAGGAAGATCACCGAGGATCCCTTCACCCTCGGCGTCGCCTCCGGTGACCCGCTGCCCGACTCCGTCCTGCTGTGGACCCGGCTGGCGCCCCGCCCCTACGAGCCCGGCAGCGCACTGCCCCGGGCCCGGGTCCAGGTGCGCTGGGAACTCGCCCGCGACGAGCGCTTCCGCCGCGTCGTACGGCGCGGAACGGCCACCGCCCACCCGGAGTTCGACCACAGCGTGCGGGTCGAGGCCAAGGGTCTCGACGCCGGCCAGGTCCTGTACTACCGCTTCCGCGCGGGCCACTGGACGAGCCCGGTCGGCCGGACCCGTACCGCCCCCGCCCGGGGCGCCCGCAACAGCGCGCTCAGCCTGGCCGCCGTCTCCTGCCAGGCCTACCACGACGGCTACTTCACCGCGTACGGGCACCTCGCCCAGGAGGACGTCGACGTGGTCTTCCACCTCGGCGACTACCTGTACGAGTACGCCGTCAACGCGACCGGCGGCGCCCGCAACTACACCGACCGGCGGCTCCCCGCCCACTTCAACCGGGAGACCGTCACGCTGGAGGACTACCGGCTGCGGTACGGGCTCTACAAGTCCGACCCCGACCTGCGCGCCGCCCACGCCGCGCATCCCTTCGTCGTCACCTGGGACGACCACGAGACCGAGAACAACTACGCGGGCGACACCCCCGAGAACGACCTCCCGCCCGCCGAGTTCCTGCTGCGCCGCGCCGCCGCCTACCGCGCGTACTGGGAGAACCAGCCGCTGCGCACCCCGCAGCGCCCCACCGGCCCGGACATGCGGCTCTACCGGCGCCTCCAGTTCGGCCAGCTCGCCCAGTTCGACATCCTCGACACCCGCCAGTACCGCAGTGACCAGGCGTACGGCGACGGCTGGCAGACCCCCGGACCGGAGTCCGAGGACCCGGCGCGCACCATGACCGGCGCCGCCCAGGAGCGCTGGCTGATCGACGGCTGGCACGCCTCCCGGGCCACCTGGAACGTCCTGCCCCAGCAGGTCACCTTCGCCCAGCGGCGCGACGTGCCCACCGACGCCTTCAAGCTGTCCATGGACGCCTGGGACGGTTACCCCGCCTCCCGGGGCCGCATCCTCAAGGGCGCCGAGGCCGCCGGGATCGACAACCTGATGGTGCTGACCGGCGATGTGCACGTCGGCTACGGATTCGACCTGAAGCGGGACTTCGACGACCCCGGCTCCCGCACCGTGGGCACCGAGATCGTCGCCACCTCCGTCACCAGCGGCAAGGACGGCTCGGACAGGCCCGGCAGCTGGAACAACCAGATGCGGGCCAACCCCCACATGAAGTTCTTCAACGGCCGCCGCGGCTACGCCGTCGTCACCCTCGGCCGGGAGGCGGCGCGCGCGGACTACCGCACGGTGTCCGCCGTCACCACCCCCGGCGCGCCCCTCGCGACCGCCGCCTCCTTCGTCACCGAGGTCGGCGACCAGGGCCTCACCCCCGCGTGAGGCCGTCCGCCGGGTAGCGGACGCCGATGCGCTCACGTACCGCGTCGAGCGTCCGCATCACGGCGAGCGAACCGTCCAGCGGCACCAGCGGCGACTCCGCCTCGCCCGCCCGCAGCGCCCGCGCCACCTCGGCCTGCTCGAACTGCATCCCGCGCAGTTCCGTGCCGGCCGGGGCGGTGAACTCCTCCGGCTCGTGGCCCTCCCGGTGCAGCACGAACCGCTCCGGGTAGAAGAAGCCGCGCGGGAACTCGATCCGGCCCCGCGTGCCCGAGACCGCGGCGGTCTGCGGGGTGTCCGCGACGATCGAGCAGTTCAGCAGCGCCGAGGCGCCCGCCTCCGACCACCCCAGCAGCATCGAGGTGTGCAGATCGACACCCTCGGGCGACAGCACCGCGTCGGCCTGCACCCGGTCCGGCTCACCCAGCAGCAACTGAGCGAACGAGACCGGATAGACCCCGAGGTCCAGCAGCGCGCCGCCCCCCAGTGCCCGGTCCCGCAGCCGGTGTCCGGGGCCGAAGGGGCCCGCGAGCCCGAAGTCGGCCTGCACGGTACGGACATCGCCGATGGCCCCGTCCCGCACCAGCTCCGTCATCCGCCGGATCACCGGGTTGCAGTACGTCCACATCGCCTCCATCAGGAACACCCCCCGCTCCCGGGCGATCTCCACCAGCTCCCGCGCCTCCCGGGCGTTGAGCGTGAAGGCCTTCTCGCACAGCACGGGCTTTCCCGCCTCCAGGCAGAGCCCGGCCGCCTCCCGGTGCGCCGAGTGCGGCGTGGCGACGTACACCACGTCCACCTCCTCGTCGGCGGCCAGCCCGGCCCAGTCGCCGTACGCCCGGGGTATCCCGAACCGGTCCGCGAACGCCCGCGCCGAGGTCTGTGTCCGGGAGGCGACGGCGACCACTTCCATGCCCGGCATCGACCGGAGATCCTCGGTGAACGTCGCGGCGATCCCGCCGGTCGCCAGCACACCCCAACGCACCACACCGCTCACGCCTGTCATGCCCACTCCCCAGAGGTTCGTTCTGTCCGGCTGAGCTGAGAGCATAGATGCGGATTCAACGACATGGAGATGAGCATGCCGGAGCACGGCGCGAGCCGGACCCAGCCGGAAATACCCCCCATACCGACCGCCGGAACCGAGGCCACCGGCCCCGAAACCACCGGCCCCGAAACCACCGGCACCCCCGCCCGGACCCCGGGCGCCGACGCGACCCGGCGCACCGGACTCCTGGTCACCCTGGTCCTCGGCGGTCTCACCGCGCTGCCGCCGCTCTCCATGGACATGTACCTCCCCGCCCTCCCCGCGGTCACCGAGTCCCTGCACGCCCCCGCCTCGACCGTCCAGCTGACCCTCACCGCCTGCCTCACCGGCATGGCCCTCGGGCAGGTCGTCGTCGGCCCGATGAGCGACCGCTGGGGCCGCCGCACACCGCTGCTCCTCGGCATGATCGTCTACGTCGTCGCCACCGCGATCTGCGTCTTCGCCCCCACCGCCGGACTCCTCATCGCCTTCCGCACGCTCCAGGGCCTGGCCGGTGCCGCGGGCATCGTCATCGCCCGCGCCGTGGTCCGCGACCTGTACGACGGCGTGGAGATGGCCAAGTTCTTCTCCACCCTGATGCTGATCTCCGGGGTCGCCCCGATCATCGCCCCGCTCATCGGCGGGCAGGTGCTGCGGTTCACCGACTGGCGGGGGATCTTCGCCGTCCTCACCGCCGTCGGCCTGGCGCTCACCCTGGTGGTCTGGAAGTGGCTGCACGAGACCCTGCCGCCGCAGGAGCGGCACACCGGCGGGATCGGCGAAGCGCTGCGCACCATGCGCGGACTGCTCGCCGACCGGGTCTTCACCGGCTACACCATCGCGGGCAGCCTCGCCTTCGCCGTCCTCTTCTCCTACATCAGCGCCTCGCCGTTCGTCATGCAGGAGATCTACGGGGCCTCGCCGCAGACCTTCAGCCTGCTCTTCGGCGTCAACTCGGTCGGCCTGGTCCTCGTGGGCCAGATCAACGGCAAGCTGCTGGTCGGCCGGTTCAGCCTGGACAAGGTGCTCACCGTCGGGCTCTCGGTCATCGTGCTGGCGGCGACCGCGCTGCTGCTGATGACCTCCGGGGTCTTCGGCGACGTCGGCCTGGTCCCGGTGGCGGCCGGGCTGTTCGTGCTGATGTCGGCGATGGGGCTCGCGACGCCCAACACGAACGCCCAGGCGCTGATGCGGACCAGGCACGCGGCGGGCTCCGCCTCCGCGCTGCTGGGCACCTCGTCGTTCCTGATCGGAGCCGTCGCCTCACCACTCGTCGGCATCGCGGGCCAGGACACGGCCGTTCCGATGGCCGTGGTGCAGCTGGTGTGCGGGGTGGGCGCGATGGCCGCGTTCCTCGGGATGTGCCGCCCGTGGCAGCGGGCGGGCACCTCCCAGGAGACCCTCTAGGACGAGCGCGGGTAGCCGATCAGGTGCGGCCGGTCCTTCTCGTCGGTCCAGCGGAACAGGCCGACCCCGTCCGAGGTCTCCATGCCCGGCACCAGGACGTTCGACGGCAGCGCCCCCGTGGAACCGCTGCGGACCGCCACCGCGACCGGGGCGCCGTGGCCGGCCAGCACATCCGCCGCGTTGCGCACGCTGGAGGCGCCGTACGCGGTGCCCTCGTCGTTCACCGAGGCCAGCGTCAGCGGCTTGGCGCCGTCGGCGCCCTCGAAGCAGAACCCCCGCTTCGTGGCCAGGTCGAAGGCGAGCGGCCCGGCCACCAGGTACGACCCCGAGGGGGCCGCGACGAGCTGCGGGTACTGCCCCGGCTTGATCGCGGGTTTGCTGCACTGCGTCGAGGCCAGCAGCTTGCCCGTCTCCGCGTCGTGCACCGCCCACATGTCGTGGGTGGCGGCCAGCTTCGCCCCCTTCGCGAGCTGCCACTTCGCCAGGATCAGCCCCGGCAGGAACGAGGTCGGGATGCCGCTGGCCCGGTCGGTGCCCTTGGGCGCGACCTTCCGGCTGTACCAGCCGCCCTGCACCCAGAACTCCTTGGACCCGCTGACCAGCAGGCCCTTCCCGGTCAGCCCGCGGATCTCGGTGAGCTGCTTGCAGGTCGCGCAGCCCTTGGGGTACTTGAGCGAGGACGGCTCGACCTTGGTGATCCGGCCGGTCACCGGATCGATCACCGCGCTGTTCGTCCGGCCGTCGCTCACCAGGATGCCGGGGCCGGTCGTCGAGACCGTCGGGACCGAGCTCCACGGCACCTCGACCCGGCGCCGCGAGCCGTCCTCCACGTCGTACACATCCAGCGACACGATCGTGTCGGCGGGGGTCAGCGCGTTCTCGCCGACCTTCCCGTACGCCCAGGTGACGAAGTACTCGTGGTCATCGACGGTGACCACGAGAAGGCGGGGGAACTTGTTCGGCGACGGGGGCCGCCAGCTGTCGCCGTGCCAGCCGGGCCGTCCGGTCTTCGGATCGATCGTCCGCAGCTGGTACTTGCCCTGTGACATCCGCACCAGATACGCGAGGCCGCCCGTGGTCCGGGAGACCGCGTAGTCGGGCGACGTCCCGATGAGTTCCCAGCCGCGCTCGGTGGAGTAGGCGGCGGGCACGGTGAGCTGTGTCACCGCGGCCGGGGCCTTCTCGGCGTGCTTCTCCGGCTCGTCCTTGCTCTTCGCGCCGCTGCCACAGGTGGCGAGCAGCAGGAGCAGGGCAAGCACGAGCACTCCGCCGACCAGAACCAGGCGCACGATCTTCTGTCTCATGGTTCCCCTCGATGGGCATCCCGACCTCGCGGCGGTCAGCGTAGCAACTTGCGCACCCATCTCGGCAGTTCGGATTCCCCGTAGTTCTACGCGGATAGCGCGGCGGTGGTGGGTGCGTCTTCTTTGCCTACAATTCGCCGGTGAACGCCACCCCTCCTCTCGCGGAAACGTTGCGCGCGGCTCTGGCCGGACTGCTCGACGGGCTGCCGCCCAGGCAGGCCGCCCAGGCCGTCGACCGGCTCATCGCCAGCTACCGGGGGACCACCCCGACCGACGTCCCGGTGCTCCGCGACCGCTCCGACGTCGCCGCGTACGCCGCGTACCGCATGCCCGCCACCTTCGAAGCGGCACGGTCCGCCCTCGCCGCGTTCCGGGCCGCCGCCCCCGACTGGGTGCCCGCCACCCACACCGACGTCGGCGGCGGCACCGGAGCCGCGACCTGGGCCGTGGCCGGGGCCTGGGAAGGGCCCAGGACGACCGTGCTGGACTGGGCCGAGCCCGCGCTCGCCCTCGGCCGTGAACTGGCCGGGCTCTCCGGCGTCCCCGCCCTGCGCGCCGCCGAATGGCGCCGGGCCCGGATCGGCGCGGGCCTCGACCTGGCCCCCGCCGACCTGGTCACCGTCTCCTACGTGCTCAAGGAGCTGACCCCGGACGCCCGCACCGCGCTCGTCGACGCCGCCGCGGCCGCCGCGCAGGCGGTGGTGATCGTCGAACCCGGCACCCCGGACGGCTACGCCCGGATCATCGAGGCCCGCGACCGGCTGACCGCCGCCGGGCTGAGGATCGCCGCCCCCTGTCCGCACAGCGGCGCCTGCCCCATCGAGCCGGGCAGCGACTGGTGCCACTTCGCGGCCCGGGTCAGCCGCTCCTCGCTGCACCGCCAGGTCAAGGGCGGTTCACTGCCGTACGAGGACGAGAAGTTCAGCTACGTCGTGGCGACCCGCTTCCCGGCCGGGCCCGTCCCGGCCCGGGTCACCCGCAAGCCCCAGATCCGTAAGGGCCAGGTCCTGCTCGACCTGTGCACCCGCGAGGAGGGCCTGCGGCGCGACACGGTCACCAAGCGCCACGGCGCGCTGTACCGGGCCGCCCGGGACACCGCGTGGGGCGACGCGTGGCCACCGCCCGGAGAGGACGCCTGAGCGGCCCCCCCCGGCCCGGTCCCGCCGGGCCGGGGAGGGCCGCCCGCCCCTTCACCCCCGTAGCTCCTGCGTGCAGCACTTCACGCTGCCGCCGCCCTTCAGCAGCTCGCCCAGGTCCATCGGCAGCGGCTCGAAGCCCCGCGCCCGCAGCGGGTCGAAGAGCCCCGTCGCCCCCTGCGGCAGCAGCACGTGACGCCCGTCGCTCACCGCGTTCAGCCCGAGCGCCGCGGCGTCCTCCTCCCGGGCGATCAGCGCGTCCGGGAAGAGCCGGGCCAGCACGGCCCGGCTGCCGGCCGAGAACGCCCCCGGGTAGTACATGACCTCGTCACCCGCCCCGTCGAGGACCGACAGCGCCGTGTCCAGGTGGTAGTAGCGCGGGTCGACCAGATCGAGCCCGATCACCGGGCGCCCGAAGAACTCCTGCGCCTCCCCGTGCGAGAGCGGGCTGGACCGGAAGCCCCGCCCGGCCAGCACGTAGGAGGCGGTGACCGCGAAGTCGCCCTCGCCCTCGTTCACGTGGTCCGGTTCGTGGATCTCGGTGAAGCCGTGGGCCCGGAACCACGCACGGTGGGCCCCCGCCTCCTCGTACCGCTCCCGGTACGCGAACCGGGCCCCCAGCACCCGGCCGTCGACGACGGTGGCCCCGTTGGCGGCGAACACCATGTCGGGCAGCTCCGGACGGGGGTCGAGCAGCTCCACGGTGTGCCCGAGGGCGCGGTACCGGTCGCGCAGGTCCTCCCACTGGGTCTGCGCCAGCGCGAGGTCCACGGGCTTGCTGGGGTCCATCCAGGGATTGATGGAGTACGTCACCCTGAAGTGCGTGGGCGCGCACATCAGGTAGCGGCGGGGTGTGGCTTCACGAGGCAAGGAAGGCTCCTCACGAAAGGCAGGGATCGCCTGCCGGACAGCGCACGGATCGGTGCGTGAGCCCATGGTCCGCTCTGCGGGCGGCCACGAACAGTGATCCGATCGGGTGGTTCCGCCCACCCGGGGAACAACGGCGGGCGACGGCCCGGACCCCGCCCCGCACGGGCCGACCCCAAGGACGGACCACTCATTTCATGACAAGGGCGTGTATAGCGCCCGGTTCGTCGGATGGTCATCCGTACCCCGCTTCCGGAGTCCGGCCACCCGGAGCGCAGGATGGTGGGACCATGGGCATGGGCAACCTTGAGGTGAGGGGATTGATGGGCGCCGATTTCGGCCGTTATCGCGGCTCAGAGAGCAAGTTTTCCCACTGGCTTCGCCGCCGACCCAAACCGCAGCAGAGCGAGGTCGACGACACCGCCCGGGAGGCGCTGCTCCTCGCCGTCGCCGAAGCCGGAATGCCGATCGCGCCGGCCGCCCACCCCGTCGGGTACCGGTGTTCCTGCGAACGCATCGGCTGTCCCACCCCCGCGCGGCACCCCCTCTCCTTCGCCTGGCAGACGCAGTCCACCACCGACCAGGCACAGATCGAGCGCTGGGCCCGCAGCCAGCCGCAGGCCAACTTCATCACCGCGACCGGCATGATCCACGACGTCCTCGACGTACCGCTGTCCGCGGGCAGCCAGGCGCTGGAGCGGCTCCTCGCCGCGGACATCGAGGTCGGCCCCGTCGCCCGGTCCGGCGACGACCGGATGCTCTTCTTCACCGCCACCCGCGGCACACCCGAGGACGAGGACGAGTGGTGGCCGTGCGAGCTGGACTGCCACCCCGAGACGATGGACGAGCATCCGGGGCTTCGCTGGCACTGCCGCGGCAGCTACGTGCTCCTGCCGCCCGCCCGGCTCCCCGGCGAGCTGGACGTGGCGTGGCTGCGCGGACCGGAGCACCCGCTGCCCGATCCGCTGACCCTGCTGGAAACGCTCACCGACGCCTGCGCGCAGTACGCCGACGCGGCCGACCAGAGCGAACTGGACCACGACGCGGTGGCCTGGCCGTTGAGCCGTTGAGTTCCTGAGGGGGGCGATGTCCCGCGGGCCGTGACCGGGACCGGGGCCAGCCCCGTCAGGAGCCCTTCGCGGCGGTCAGGCCCGGCAGCCGGTTCAGGACGACGACCTTGCCGCCGTCCTTCGACGAGCCCTTCTTCGGGACGTACACCAGTTCGCTGGAGATGCGCTCCTTGGTGAGGGTGGACCGCACCTCACCGGTCAGCAGCGCCTCCACGTCCTCGTCGAGCGGCGGGCGCAGCCCCTTCGCCGCGGTCTGCTGCTCGAAGTGCTTGCTGCTGAAGAAGACCAGTGCTCCGCCGTCCTCCGTCTCCAGGCCGAGCGGACCGAACGCACCGCTGTTCAGCGGCTGGTCGATGTACTGGTACGAGAAGCCCGCCCGCCGCGTGGTCCGGCGGGTCTCCCGCCAGCCCGAGGTGGCGGAGCCCGGGGCGAAGACGTCCGGGCTGCCCTTCTGCAGGTACTGCGTGTACTGGGCGCTCAGGTCCTTCGGCGCCACCGCCTGCGCGGCACTGTCCGCGGCCACCGGCCGGGCCGAACCGTCGGCGTCCTGGGCGAGGGCGGGCAGCTGGCCGGGGGCGACGACCGACAGGTAGGCGGCCTTCCAGCCGTCGCCGGGACCGGACTTGACGAAGACGATCAGCCAGCGGGTGTCGAGCTTCCCGCTGTCCTGGTCGCGGTCGGAGTCGGTGTCCGCGAGGAACCAGCGCGGCCAGCCCGCCTTCTTCGGAATGAGGTAGGTGGCGTCGGTCAGTTCGAGCGGCTTGTGGTCCGGGTTGCCGTCCGGGCGGCTCTTCTGCCGCGCCTTCAGCCCGGCCTGGTTGATCGCGCCGAGCGAGCCGGTGACCTGGTCCGCGTCGAGGGCCGGGTCGTAGGCCTTGTCCGCCGCGTTGTACGCGGTGGTGAAGTCCTTCAGGGCCTGCGCGGCCTCAGCCCTGGTGGCCGCCGGTACCACTGCCAGCTCGCCGTGCACCGTCACGCAGCCGCTCGCCGTCATCGACAGCACCGTCGCCGCCGCGAGCCCCGTCGCCAGCCGAATCGGCCTCAGGATTCTCATCCGTTGCTTTCCGCGCCTTCTGATCCGTCGCCCCCACTGACCGTCCGAACCCTACCGGGGAGAGGAACAGCGCGAGGGTGGGGATCAGATACAGCGCCCACACCGTGACCTGGAGGACGGTCGGGTCGGGCTGGAAGTTGAACGTGCCCTTGAGGAGCGTGCCGTACCAGCTGTCCGGCGGGATCGCGCCGCTGATGTCGAAGGCCCGGTTGTGCAGGCCGCCGATGAACTCCGCCTCCTGGAGGTCGTGGACGCCGTACGCGAGCACACCCGCGGCGACGATCACCAGCATCCCGCCGGTCCAGGTGAAGAACTTCGACAGGTTGATCTTCAGCGCACCCCGGTAGAACAGCCAGCCCAGCACGACCGCCGCGGCGATGCCGAGCAGGGCGCCGATCATCGGGTGCCAGCCGTCGTCCGCCGCGTGCACCGCACGCCACACGAACAGCGAGGTCTCCAGGCCCTCGCGGCCCACCGCGAGGAGCGCCGTGGCGACCAGCGCGCCGGTGCCCATCGCGAGCGCCGCGTCCAGCTTGCCGTGCAGTTCCGTCTTCAGATGGCGCGCGGTGCGCCGCATCCAGAAGACCATCCAGGTGACCAGTCCGACCGAGATGATCGACAGCGAACCGCCGAGCGCCTCCTGTGCCTTGAACGTCATCTCCTGCGAGCCGAACTCGAGCCCGGCGCCGAACGCCAGGCTGACCGCGACGGCGATCCCGACGCCGGTCCAGATCGGCACCAGCTTGTTCTTGTTGCCGGTCTTCACCAGATAGGCGATGAGGATGCAGACGACCAGGCTGGCCTCAAGGCCTTCGCGCAGGCCGATCAGGAAGTTGCTGAACACGTTTCGGTTCTCCTTCTGTCCCGAGTCCCGTTACGAGAACAGCGCCCGGCCCCACCAGTCGTCCGTGTCACGGACGCCCGGCGGGACGGCGAAATGCGCCGAACCCACGTGCTGGATGTACTCGTTGAGTGCGTCGTGCGCCGCCAGGCGACGCTGGAGCGGGATGAACGCCCTGCGGGTGTCGCGCTGGTACGCGATGAAGAACAGCCCGGCGTCGAGGCGGCCGAGGCCGTCCGTGCCGTCGGTGAACGAATAGCCGCGGCGCAGGATCGTCGCGCCGTCGTTGCTGTCCGGGTGGGAGAGCCGTACGTGCGCCGTGGGCAGCATGGCCTTCAGGAACGGCTCGTCGCGCTCCTTGGACTTGCCGACCGGGGCGCCCTCGCCCTTGTCGCGGCCGAAGACGTCCTCCTGCTCCTGGAGCGGGGCGCGGTCCCAGGTCTCGATGTGCATCCGGATGCGGCGGGCCACCAGGTACGAACCCCCGGTCATCCAGCCCGCCTTGTCCTTCCCGCCGACCCACACGTGCTCGTCCAGGGCGGCGGTGTCGGTTCCGGAGATGTTCCGGGTGCCGTCCTTGAAGCCCATCATGTTGCGCGGGGTCTGGGCGTCCGGCGTCGTCGAGGACGTCTTGCCGAAGCCCAGCTGGGACCAGCGGATCGCGGTGCGGCCCATGCCGATCCTGGCCAGGTTGCGGATGGCGTGCACCGCGACCTGCGGGTCGTCCGCGCACGCCTGGACGCAGAGATCGCCGCCGCTGCGCGCGGCGTCGAGGTTGTCGCCGGGGAACTTCGGCAGGTCGACCAGCGCCTCGGGCCGCTTGTCCTCCAGGCCGAACCGGCCCTTGGCGAAGAGCGAGGGGCCGAAGCCGATGGTGAGGGTGAGCCGGGACGGCTTGAGCCCCAGCGCCTCGCCCGTGTCGTCCGGCGGGGCCTCGGCGAGCCCGCCGTACGCGCCGTCGCCCACCGCGTGCCCCGCGGTCATCCGCTCCGCCGCCCGCGTCCACTCCTTGAGCAGCGCGATCAGCTCGGCGCGGTCCTCGGTCGTCACGTCGAACGCGGCGAAGTGCAGCCGGTCCTGTACGGCGGTGGCGATCCCGGCCTGGTGCGTGCCGTGGAACGGCACGGCCGCACCGCTGTCCGCGGCCGGTACCGCGTCGTCGCCGCCGCGCATCGCCGCGGCCGTGCCACCGGCCGCGACGGCGCCCAGCGCGAGCCCCGCGCCGCCCCAGCCGAGCAGCGCGCGGCGGGAGGGGACGGTACGGGACGGGGCGGTACGGGGGGCCTGCTCCGGGGCGGCGCCGGACTGCTTCTGTTCGGACATGGCCAAAGCCCTTCGGCTCGTTACTTCGTCACCGCGGCGGCGAGCCGGGAGAGCGGCTCGGCCAGGGCGTTGACCGCGTCCGACAGTTCCTTGCGGTCCGCCTTGCCGACCTTGTCGTACGAGACGAACGCGTAGGAGCTCTTGTCCTCGCGGTACTTGTCCAGCAGCGTGTTCAGCTCGGCGAACCGCTTGTCCAGGGTGGCGGTCAGCGCGGCGTCGTTCTTCACGGCGATCGGCTTCAGCAGCGCGTAGGACTTCTCGGCGCCCTCGACGTTGCCCTTGAAGTCGACCAGGTCGGTGTGGCTGTAGCGCTCCTCCTCACCGGTGACCTTGCCGGTGGCGACCTCGTCGAGGAGCTCCTTGGCGCCGTTGGCCATCGAGGTCGGGGTGATGTCCGCGGTGCCGACCCGCTTCTGCCAGTCCAGCAGGTCCTTGTAGAGGACCGGGGCGAGCGCCTTCTCCTCGGCGCCCAGCTTCTTGTCCTGCCACAGCGCCTTCTCCAGGCGGTGCCAGCCGGTCCACTTCTGGCCGTCCTCCAGGCCGTCCTCGCGGATGTCGACCTTCGGGTCGATGTCACCGAAGGACTCGGCGACCGGCTCGGTGCGCTCCCAGCCGAGCCGGGAGTCGGCGTACAGCTTCTTCGCGGTCGCGATGTCACCGGCGGCGACGGCGTCCGTGAACTTCTTGGCCTTCGGAAGTGTCTCGTCGGCCTGGGCCTGCACATAGGTGCGGTACCCGGCCACGGCCTTGTCCATCTCGGGGCTGCGCTTGGCCGCGCTGCCGCCGGTGATCTCCAGCTTCTGGCGGATGCCCTGGCCCTTCATGCCGGGCTTGCAGGCGATCTCGTACGAACCGGCCTTGATCTCGGCGGTGATGGTGGCCTTGGTGCCGGGGCCGATGTTCTCGCGCTCGGCGACGATGCGGTCGTCCGGGAACAGGACGTAGACCTCGGTGACCTTGGAGCCCTTGTTCTGCACGGCCAGTTCGATGTGACCGGCGGGCAGCTCCTTCTTCGACACCTCGCAGGAGTCGTCCTTCGCGATGACCTCCACGGCCTTGTCGCCCTTGCCGTCGCTCTTCTGCGCGCATCCCGTGACGGCGGTCAGAGCGGCCACCGTGGCGGCAGCGGTGACGACGGAGAAACGAACGGCTCGCATACGGGCTCCACAGGGGGACGAAGAGAAGCGGGAGAAGAACGGACAAAGACAGGTGAGGCGGACCTAACTTAACGGAGGCTTACCTGAGTGACACCCACGCGTGCAGTGATTCAGCTCTCATCCCGCGAGCGCGGAAACGGACCGGTCACGAGTGGCACAAGGGTGCCCCATGGAAAGGTCAAGCGCAGGTCAAGCGTCCCGGTTCGGTACGACGAGCGGCGCCCCGGTCCGCGGGTGCGGGAACACCTCGACCGGCTGCCGGTAGACCTCGCCGAGCAGCTCGCCGGTGAAGACCCCGGCGGGCGGCCCGACCGCCGCGATCCGCCCGCCGTGCAGCACCGCGACCCGGTCCGCGTACGCCGCCGCGAGCCCCAGGTCGTGCAGGACGACCACGACCGCGTCGCCCGCGGCGGCCCGCTCCCGGCAGACCCTCAGCACCAGTTCCTGGTGGCGGAGGTCGAGCGCGGCGGTCGGCTCGTCGAGCAGCAGCAGCGGGGCGTGCTGCGCCAGGACGCGGGCCAGCGCGACCCGGGCCCGCTCGCCGCCGGACAGTGCGGAGAAGGGGCGCCCGGCGAACGGGGTGACCTCGGTGGCCGCCATCGCCTCGGCGACGGCCCGCTCGTCCGCGTCCGCCCGCTCCGTACCGGCCCAGGGCGCCCGCCCCATCCGCACCACGTCCGCCACCGGGAACGGGAACGACAGTGCGGCGGACTGCGGCAGCACCGCCCGGCGCAGCGCCAGCTCGGCGGCCGACCACGCGCCGCACGGGCGCCCGTCGATCAGGACCTCGCCCCGCTCGGCGGGCAGGTCGGCGGCCAGTGCCGCCAGCAGGGTCGACTTGCCCGCTCCGTTGGGCCCCACCAGCGCCAGCACCTCACCCGCGTACACGGCCAGGTCGACCCCGTCCAGCACCGTCCGCCGTCCCAGCGGCACCCGCAGCCCGCGGGCCTCGGCGACGGCGGAGCCGGGCGGGAAGGGGGCGGGCAGCCGCCGCTCCCGCACCCGGAACGGATTCCACGGCGTACGCGTGCCCTTCATGGCCTTCATGCCCAACCACCTTGCTTGCGACGGGTCCTGCGCAGCAGCCAGAAGAAGAACGGGCTGCCGATGAGCGCGGTCAGCACACCGAGCGGCAGCTCGGCGGGCGCGGCGACGGTGCGGGCCGCGAGGTCGCCCGCCACCAGCACCAGGGCGCCGCCGAGCGCGCTGCCCGGGAGCAGGAAGCGGTGACCGGGGCCGTTCGCCATCCGCAGCAGATGCGGCACCAGAAGTCCCACGAACGTGATGATCCCGGCGACCGCGACCGCGGCGGCGGTCAGCAGCGCCACCACCAGCACCAGCACCACCCGGAGCCGTTCGACGTCGACGCCCAGGTGCCGGGCGGGCCGCTCGCCGAGCGCGAGGAGGTCGAGCCGCCGGGCGTAGAACGGCGCGACGAGCAGCCCGAGCAGCGCGCACGGCAGTACGGCGAGCACCTTGGGCCAGGTCGCCTGGGCCAGTGAACCCAGCTGCCAGAAGGTGATCTGCGAGATCTGCGCGTTGTCGGCGAAGAAGACGAACAGTCCGATCAGCGCGCCCGCGAAGGCGTTGACCGCGATCCCGGTGAGGATGAGCGTCACCACCTCGGTCCGCCCGCCCGACCGGGAGAGCGCGTACACCAGCAAGACGGTCACCAGCCCGGCGGCGAACGCGCAGACGGTGACGGTCCAGTTGCCGAGGAAGGTCAGCCCGAGCGCGATCGAACCGACCGCGCCGACCGCCGCACCGGAGGAGATCCCGATCACCCCGGGCTCGGCCAGCGGATTGCCGAACACCCCCTGCATCAGGGCGCCCGCACAGCCCAGCGACGCCCCCACCAGCAGGGCGAGGACCACTCTGGGCAGCCGCACGTTCCACAGCACGCTCTCGCCGACCCGGTCCAGCGCGGCCCCGCCGAGGCCGAGCCGGTGCTGCACGGAGCCGAGCACATCGCCGAGCGGGATGCCGTACGCGCCGGTCCCGGCCGAGACCAGGCAGCACACCAGCAGCGCGGCGATCAGTCCGGCGGTCAGTACGAAGGAGGAGGAGCGCCGGGGCTCCGGCGGACCGGGAGCCCCGGGGGCGTCGGTACCGGGGCGCGGCGGGGAAGCGGTGGTCATCGTGCCGCTCCGCTCTCCGGGTGGAGCTGCGCGATGAGTCCGGCCAGCACCTGGTCGGTGCGCGGCCCGTAGTTCAGCAGCACCCCGTCGTCGATGGAGACGATCCGCCGGTCGAGTCCGGCGGGGGTCTCGGCGATGCCGGGAAGCTTCAGGAGCCCGTCGGCACCGCCCACCGATTCGAGGCCCTTGCTCATCACCAGGAAGGCGTCGGGCGCGGCCTTCGCCAGGGCCTCGCTGGTGATCGGGGTGAAGTCCTTCGTCAGTCCGGACGCCTTGCCCGCGTCGATGCCGCCCGCCGCCTCGATCAGCGAACTCGCGCCGGACTCCCGGCCGCCCAGCAGGTGGACGGAGGCCGAGCCGCGCAGATAGAGGAAGGCGACCCGGGGCTTCTTCCGTCCGTCCGCGGGGGCCGGTGCGGACGTGCGCACGGCGTCCACGCGCGACCGGGTCCGCGCGTCCAGCTCGGTGCCCGCGTCCGGTACGCCCAGGGCGGCGGCGACGGCCCCGATCCGGCGGCCCACGTCGGAGAGCTGCCCGGCGGGCCGCACGACGACGAGCGGGATCCCGGCTTCCCGGATCTGGCTGACGGCCTCCGCCGGACCGGTGGTGGTCTCGGCGAGCACTACGGTCGGCCGCAGGGACAGCACGCTCTCCGCCGACACGTCATGAGCGCGGGTCACCACCGGGAGCTCCTTGGCCTGCTCGAAGGTGGCGGTGATGTCCCGGGCCACGACGTTCCGCCCGAGGCCCAGGGTGAAGACGATCTCGTTCAGGCCGCCGCTCAGCGGGACGATCCGGTCCGCCGAGGTGACGGTGGTCGCGGTGCCGTCCGCCGACCGCACGGTGACGGGCAGCTTCGGCTCCGGCGTGGTGGCCAGCGGTTCGACGCGGTCGGCCGCGGTCTTCCCGGCGGCCGGGGCCGTGCTGTCGGCGCCGTCCGCGCCGCCGCCCGCGCAGCCGGTCAGGGCCAGGGCCAGGGCGAGCCCGGCCGCCAGGGCGCCGAGCGGGCCGCGGGCGGGGGCCCGTCCGGTCCTCCGCTGCCGGCCAGCCCGGCCCGGTGGGGCGAAGTCCTGCGAGAAGCGCACGGGGCACCGTCCTGTTGTCGTGCGGGGTATGGGTCATGGTTCGTCAGCAGATGCGACGGAAGGGGTTCCTCCGCATAGCGTGCTTAGCTTAGGTTAGCCTTACCTCAGTTTCCATGTTCCGGAGGGGTTCCATGCTGTCGCCCAGACCTGCCCGCACACTCGCCGTCACGTTGCTGCTGACGGTGCTGGGAGTCCTGCTCCCGGCCACCGCCGCGCAGGCGGTGACGGCCCGTACGGTGCAGGGCGGCAGGCTGGACTGGGCCATCAAGTCCTCCTTCCAGAGCTATGTCACCGGGCCGGTCGCGAACGGCAGCTGGAGCCTGACGGGCGGCGCCGCCACGGCCGGTGGCAGTCAGTTCCGCTTCCACTCCGCCACCGGCTCGTACGCCCCGAGGACCGGCGACTTCACCGCGCGCTTCGCCGGAGGGGTGCGCTTCCTCGGCCACAGGAAGTCCGGCGGCGGTCACGAACTGGACCTCACCATCAGCCGTCCCGCCGTCCGCATCGCGGGGGGAGGCGGCACCCTGTACGCGGACATGGTCAGCAAGGACCGGGGCAGCGGCCGGGTCACCTCCACCGCCCAGGTGCCGCTCGCGACGCTCAGCCTGTCCGGGATCGACATGCGGGGCGGCTCCACCCCCCTCGTCCTGCGGGACGTCCCGGCGACCCTGACCGCCCAGGGCGCGCGGGCCTTCGCGGGCTACTACCCGGCGGGCACCCCGCTCGACCCGGTCAGCCTCTCCGTGGACACCGTCGCCCCGGCCGGGAAGCCCGCCGCCACCAAGTCCCCCGGGACGGAGCGGAAGGCGGCGCCGAAGCCGGAGAAGTCCGCGAAGGCCGCGGGGCACATCGAGGACGCCGCCGTCGACTGGGGGGTGCGCCGGACCTTCCGCGAGTACGTCACCGGCGAGGTCGGCAAGGGGAAGTGGACCCTCGCCGACGGTGCCCGGGACGGCGGGGCGCTCTTCCGCTTCCCGCGCGGCACGGGCACGTACGATCCGGCCGGGCGCACCCTGGACGCCACGTTCGCGGGCAGCGTCCGCTTCACCGCGGCCGACGGGCTCGACCTGGAACTCTCGGCGGTCGCGGTCCGGATCGAGGCGGGCCGGGGCACGCTCCTGGCCGACGTCCGCGGCGACGGTGAACGGCACAGGGCCGTCCCGCTCATCACCTTCCCGGCGAAGGACCTCGCGCCAGAGAACGGCCTGGCCGTCCTCACCGAGGCGCCCGCCACCCTCACCGCAAGCGGCGCGAAGGCCTTCGGCGGCCTCTACCGGGCGGGCACCGCGATGGACCCGGTCTCGCTGGCCGTCGCCGTCGACGCCGCGGCCGAACTGCCCGCCCTGCCCGACCTGGGCAGCGACCCGGCCCCGTCGCCGGAGCCCTCCACCGCCCCTTCCGCCGCTCCCGCCGCGGAGGGCCGCGCCGGGTACCTCGCCGCCGGTGGCGCGACGGTGCTGGTGGCAGCGGCTGGCGCGTTCTACCTGATCCGCCGTCACCGCAGGCCGCGGACCGGCGCCTAAGGGCTGTCCCGCACGCCTCCCGTCCCCCCTTTCTCGTCCCCCCTCCCTCATCCCCCCTTCGTTTCCGAGGAGATCCACGACCATGGCAGCAACCCGCCGCCTCATAGCCCGTACCGCAGCGGTCGCCACCGCGGCCGCTCTGGGCGCCACCGTGTTCGCCCTTCCGGCGCTCGCCGAGGGCGCCGCCGACAGCAGGCCCTCCGCCACCGCGCCGACGATGGACCTGACGGACGGCACGCTGGAGTGGGGCGTCAAGGAGTCCTTCCGCGCGTACCTCGCCTCCTCGTTCTCCGGCGGGAAGATCACCGTCCAGGACGGTGCCGTCCAGGCACCCGGCAACGGGGTGTTCACCTTCTCCGGCGGCAAGGGCACCTACGACACGGCCACGCACGGCACCGACACGGCCTTCCGGGGCGGGGTCAACTTCTCCGCCCACGGCGGCGTCCTCGACATCACGCTCTCCGACGTGAAGCTGGCCACCACCGGCACCGGCGGCGCCATCACCGTCGACGTCACCACGCCGCAGGGCACCGCCGACGACGTGACGTTCGCCGACCTCGACCTCTCGGCGGTCAAGCCGGGCCGGGGCGAGGGCGGCGCGATGGTCTTCGCGGACATCCCGGCGACGCTCACCAAGGCGGGCTCCGAGGCGTTCAACGGCCAGTACAAGGAGGGTGACGCGCTCGATCCGGCCACCCTCTCGGTGAAGGCGGTCACGCCCCCGACCACCGAGCCCACCGGGGAGCCCTCCACCGGGCCGACCACCAAGCCGACCACGCCCGCCTCTCCGTCCCCCACGGCCCCGTCCACCGGCAAGCCCGCGACGGACGGGCCGGGCACCGGCAAGCCGGACGCCGTCCAGGGCGAGATCCTCGACGGCACCCTGGACTGGGGCGTCAAGGAGTCCTTCCGTACGTACGTCACCGGCCCGATCGCCCACGGGAAGGCCGAGACGGCCGGGGGCGCCACCGCCTCCGGCGACGGCTACCGCTTCCCCGACGCCACCGGCCGCTTCGACGCGGAGAAGCAGACCCTGAACGCCGCGTTCGACGGCACGGTCCGCTTCCTGGGCCACGAGGAGAACGGCGCGTACACCCTCGACCTCTCCCTGACCGGCATGGAGATCCGGGTGAACGGGACCAGGGGCACCCTGTTCGCGGACGTCTCCACCAAGGACCGCACCACCAAGAAGGTCTCCGCATACCCCGGTCTGGCCGTCGCCGACCTCAGGCTCCCCGGTGGCGCGCTGGCCGCCAGGAACGGCGTGGTGCGGCTCTCGGCCGTCCCCGCGACGCTCACCGCCGACGGCACCAAGGCGTTCGGCGGCATGTACGGGGCCGGTGAGAAGCTCGACGCGCTGACCGTCGCGGTCGCCCTCGACAAGGACGCCGAACTCCCGGGCGCCACCGGCCCGGCCGGCGCCACCCCGGCCACCGGCGGGTCCGGGACGGCCGACGGCCTCGCGGGCGGCTCGGTGGGCGGCGGCTCCGTCGGCGGGGCGGGCGCGCTCGCCTCCACCGGCTCCGGCGTTCCGGCCGGAGCCCTGCTCGCCGCCTCGGGCGTGGTCGTGGCGGCCGGTGCCGGAGCGGTCGTCGTGGCCCGCCGTCGCCGTACCTCCTGATCCCGCGTCCGCACCGCCCGGACGGACCGGCCGAACGGCCGCCGTCCGGGCGGTGCTTGAATGCCGGGATGGACGAGAGTGACTTCGGCATCCCCCCGGGCATCGACGTGCTGCGGGTGTTCTGCGGGCCCGACGGCCGCCACGGCAACGCCCTCGGCGTCGTGCGCGACGGCGGCGCCTGGCCGGACCGGGCGGACCGCCAGGCGCTGGCCGCCCGGCTCGGCTTCAGCGAGACCGTGTTCGTCGACGATCCCGAGCGCGGGCACCTCGACATCTACACCCCCGGGCTCCGCCTCCCGTTCGCCGGGCACCCGCTCGTCGGTGCCGCCTGGCTGCTCGGCCTGGAGGTGCTGGAGCTGCCGGTCGGGGAGGTCTTCGCCCGCCAGGACGGCGAGTTCAGCTGGATCACCGCCCGCCCCGAGTGGGCGCCCCCGCGCACGCTGGAGCAGTACGCGTCCGCCGCCGGGATCGAGGCGCTCGCCGGGCCGCCGGAGGGGGAGGGCTGGCTCTACGCCTGGGCCTGGGAGGACGAGGCGGCCGGCCGGGTCCGGGCACGGGCCTTCCCCCGGCGTGACGACGGCATCGTGGAGGACGAGGCGACCGGGGCGGCGGCGCTGCTGCTCAGCGCGGAACTGGGCCGGGCCCTCAACATCACCCAGGGCCAAGGCTCCCAGATCCTCACCGCCCCCGCCCCCGACGGCACGGTGGAGATCGGCGGGCGAGTGGCCCTGGGGCGCGTCCGCGCCCAGCACTGAAGAGCCCAGCACTGAGGAAGGGCGGGGCGACCGGCAGATAACCGTCGCCCCCCCCCCCCCCCCCCCCGACGGACCCACCGTGGCACCCCCTGGGCGGGGACAACAGGGCCCCTGGCCGGGACACCCCCGGG
>NZ_JBHVVM010000023.1:0-86350 GCF_042883525.1 Streptomyces sp. NPDC058195 | reverse complement strand
TTGGGGGGGGGGTGGGGGGGGGGGGGGTGCCGCCCCCCCCCCTCCAAGCCCCCCTATGTGTGACTGGGGGGCGCACCCTTATCATCGGCCCCCCCCCGCCCCACCCCGCCCCGTCCGGACGCACGGTCCTACGCGCTGAGCGGGAACTCCTGGCCCAGTGCCCGGAACACCGCGGTGTTCAGCGCGAACGCGCGCCTGCACTCCTCGACGATCCGCTGCTTCTCCAGGTCGTCCGCCTCCACCGCGTTCAGCAGCTCGCGGTAGTCCCGCTTGAAGGAGGCGGGGTTGGATATGTCCTCGAAGACGTAGAACCGCACCCCGTCGCCCTTGCGGGCGAAGCCCCAGGCCCGCTCCGCCCGGTCACGGATGATCTGGCCACCGGAGAGGTCGCCGAGGTAGCGGGTGTAGTGGTGCGCGACGTATCCGGCGGGCCAGGTGCGCGCACACTCCGAGACCCGGGCGGCGTACGCGGCCGTGGCGGGCAGCGGCTCCAGTCCCTCGCGCCAGTCCGCCCCTCGCAAGTGGGCCAGATCGCGCTCCAGCTCGGCGGTGCGCATCAGCTCGGGGCGGATGAAGGGTCCGGCGACCGGGTCGTCCGCCAGGTCCCGCGCCCCCTCCTCCAGCGCCCGGTACACGAACCACAGCTGCTCGGTGTAGCGGGTGTACGCGTCGACTCCGAGCCGCCCGCCCAGCAGGTCGCCCATGAACGCCGAGGACTCCGCCTCGGTGTGCTGCTGGTGCGACGCGGTGCGGATGAGCGTCGAGAAGGGAGTGGCGTCGGCGGTTGCGTCCAAGGCGGGCCTCCGGGGCAGAGGGGGACGTACTTCCAGGAGAAGTACGTCCGGGAAAAGACGGATAAAGCGCCAGCTCCCGCCCGTCGTGACGGAGGCTGTCGACACCCCCGATCCTGCTACTTAGGCTTACCTAAGTCAACAGCTTGCCGACGGACTGTCGGTAAAATTACCGACAGTCCGTCGGCAAGAACGCACCGCGCACACGCGAAAGCGGCCGCCCGGAGGACGGCCGCTGCTGCGGGAAAGCCGGTGGGGTGCGGGATTACGGGAGCGTCAGGATCTCGGCACCCGTCTCGGTCACCACCAGGGTGTGCTCGAACTGTGCCGTGCGCTTGCGGTCCTTGGTCACCACGGTCCAGCCGTCGTCCCACATGTCGTAGTCGTGGCTGCCCAGCGTGAGCATCGGTTCGATGGTGAACGTCATCCCGGGCTTCATCACGGTGGTCGCCTGCGGGCTGTCGTAGTGCGGGATGATCAGGCCGGAGTGGAACGAGGAATTGATCCCGTGCCCGGTGAAGTCCCGCACCACGCCGTAGCCGAAGCGCTTGGCGTACGACTCGATGACCCGCCCGATGACGTTGATCTGGCGGCCCGGCCGGACCGCCTTGATCGCCCGGTTCAGTGACTCCTCGGTGCGCTCCACGAGCAGCCGGGACTCCTCGTCCACCTCGCCGCAGAGGTAGGTGGCGTTGTTGTCGCCGTGCACGCCGTTGATGTACGCCGTCACGTCGAGGTTCACGATGTCGCCGTCGCGCAGCACCGTGGAGTCCGGGATGCCGTGGCAGATCACCTCGTTGAGTGAGGTGCACAGCGACTTGGGGAAGCCCCGGTAGCCGAGGGTCGAGGGGTACGCGCCGTGGTCGCACATGAACTCATGGGCGACCCGGTCGAGTTCGTCCGTGGTGACGCCCGGGGCGATGTGCTTCGCGGCCTCCGCCATCGCCTGCGCGGCGATCCGTCCGGCGATCCGCATGCGCTCGACGGTGTCGGCGTCCTGGACCTCGGGGCCGGTGTACGGGGTGGGGGCCGGCTTGCCCACGTATTCGGGGCGCCGGATCTTTCCGGGCACGGTGCGGATGGGAGTGATCTCCCCGGGTGCGAGCAGCGACTGGCCAGACATGTCAGCGAGTCTAACCAGCGCGCTTGGGGCAGCATGGCCCCGAGGGAAGGAGCCGCTGATGGCCCTGTTCAAGAAGCGCACGGCCGGAAAGCCGGGCGAGTGGTACTACTGCCTGGAGCACCACAAGGTCGAGGAGGGCCCCGAGTGCCCGGCCAAGGACCGTTTCGGACCGTACACCTCCCGCGAGGAGGCCCAGCACGCCATGGACACCGCCAGGGAACGCAACCTGGAGTGGGAGAACGACCCCAAGTGGCACGACCGGGACGGGGACACCCCGCCCGGCCGGGAGGCGTGAGCGGCGGGGCCCGCGCCGCTCACGCCTCGGAAAGACCGGCCTCCGGGGCCGCCCCGGCGGTCCCGGTCGCCCCGGCCCCCTTGGCCCGGCGCCTGCGCAGCGCGTCCTCGTCGGTCTCGGAGTCGTAGGTGAGCAGCCTGGGGAGCAGGGCGGAGAGCAGCGCGACCGAGGCCACACAGGCCACGCCGCCGCTCCAGACCGCCGCCCTGGTCCCCGTCCAGCCCGCCATCGCACCGGCCCGCACCTGACCCAGCTGCGGGCCGACGCTGTACGAGAGCACCTCGATGCCCGCCAGCCGTCCCCGCAGCTCCTCCGGGATGGTCTGGTTCCAGATCGTGGACCGGCCGAGGCCGCTGAGCATGTCGCCCGCGCCCGCCACCGCCAGGCAGACCAGCACCAGCCAGACGTTGCCGAACCATCCGGCCCCGGCGATCGCCAGCCCCCAGACGGCGGCCCCGAACACCACGAACAGCCCGTGCCGCCGCACCCGTGAGGTCCAGCCGCTGGTCAGGCCCAGCACCAGTGACCCGATCGAGTCCGCGGCGTACATCAGGCCCAGCGACCAGTCGGCGTTCAGCTCGTCCGCGAGGAACGGGAAGATCGCGTTGGGGAAGGCGAAGAACATCGCCGCCATGTCGACCGCGTACGTCCCCAGCAGCACCGGCCGGCTCCAGGCGTACCGCGCGCCCTCCACGATGCCGCGCAGCGACGGCCTCGCGCTGTCCTGGGCGGGCGGGGCGGGTGTCAGGCGCAGGCACAGCACCACGGAGGCGGCGAAGGTGGCCACCGTGACCGTGTACGCCGTGGCGTGACCGGCGTAGGCGACCACCAGCCCCGCCACCGCCGGGCCGGTGATCGCGCCGAACTGCCAGCGCAGCGAGTTCAGCGCGGCGGCCGCGGTCAGCTGTTCGTGCGGCACGATCCGGGCCATCAGGGAGTCCAGCGCGGGCCGCTGGAGCCCGGCGAGCGCGGAGACCCCGGCCGCGACCACGTAGAGCGGCCAGAGCAGCGGGGTGGGCAGCGCCGCGTTGACCAGGAGGATCAGGGCGAGCAGTCCCAGCCCCGCCTCCGTGCCCAGGATCACCTTGCGGCGGTCCACCGCGTCCGCGAGCGCCCCGCCGTACAGGCCGAAGACCACCAGCGGCACCAGCTCGACCGCGCCCATCGCGCCGACGGCCAGCGGGGAACCCGTCAGCTCCTTGATCTGGAGCGGCAGCGCGATCATCGCCATGAAGCTGCCGAAGTACGTCACCAGGCCCTGCACCCACAGCAGCCGGAAGTCGGCGGAGGAACGCAGGGGCGAGAGGTCGGGCAGCAACGCGGCCAGGCGGGAGGCCGGGGACGGAGCGGAAGTCACGGAGGGCCATGCTCCGAGTCCGCCGCTGCCGCCGCAACGGGTTTTCCCGCGACGGCCCCGGCCCTCACCAGCGGGCGGGCGGCGGCGCCGTCAGCTGGTCGGCGAGCCGGGACAGCCGGTCCCGGAAGCCGCCGCGGCGCCCGCGCGGCGCGGGGGCGCTGTTCTCCCCGGCCGCCGCGCTCACCAGATGCTGCACGGTGTCCAGGTCGACGTCGTCGGCACCGGTCACCGTCAGCGCCTCGTGGGCGAGCCCGAGGACCTCCGGGTCGCCGTCGTTCAGCGAGAGCACCGTGGCCCCGGCACGCCGCGCGTCGTGCACCCGCTCCAGCAGCCCGGCGCCGGGCCGCTCGGGGGCCACCAAGAGCAGCGTCTCGCCCCGCCCGGCCGTCTCGATCCGGCCCAGCCCGACGGCCAGATGCGCCGGTCCGCCCGGTTCCACCCGGTGACGCACCAGGGTGGGGACCAGCTCCGGCAGCCCGGACCAGGCGGACTCGTCGGCCAGATGGGCCGCCAGATGCCACGGTTCGAACTCCTCCGTCCCCACCAGCAGCAGACCGCCGCCGTGCGGCACGACACAGGACCTCAGGACCCCGGCGAACCGGCGGGTCGCGGTGGGCCACTCGGTCCCGGCGAGCACTTCACGGAGCAGGGCGACGCGTACGGCATCCATGGCCAGGCATCATGCCCCAGCGCCCCGCCCCGCACCGGAGAACGGCCCGGCACCAGCCGAACGGGGCACCGGGGTGACGGTGGGTCCGCTCAGGTGGCGGGCAGTAATGTCGGAGCCATGACTGCGAAGAGCAACGACCAAGCGCCCAAGCCGCCCGCCAAGGACCCCTGGGACCTCCCCGACGTCTCCGGGCTGACCGTCGGAGTGCTCGGCGGCACCGGCCCCCAGGGCAGTGGTCTCGCCTACCGGCTCGCCCGTGCCGGGCAGCGCGTGATCATCGGTTCCCGGGCCGCCGACCGCGCGCGCGGTGCCGCCGAGGAGATCGGCCACGGAGTCGAGGGCGCGGACAACGCGGAGTGTGCCCGCCGCAGCGACATCGTGATCGTCGCCGTGCCGTGGGACGGTCACGCCAAAACCCTGGAATCGCTGCGCGAGGAGCTGGCGGGCAAGCTCGTCGTCGACTGTGTCAACCCGCTCGGTTTCGACAAGAAGGGCGCCTACGCGCTGAAGCCCGAGGAGGGCAGCGCCGCCGAGCAGGCCGCCGCCCTGCTGCCGGAGTCCCGGGTCACCGCCGCCTTCCACCACCTCTCCGCGGTGCTGCTCCAGGACGAGTCGATCGAGGAGATCGACACCGATGTGATGGTCCTGGGCGAGGCCCGCGCCGACACCGACACCGTCCAGGCCCTGGCCGGCCGGATTCCCGGCATGCGGGGCGTCTTCGCCGGACGGCTGCGCAACGCGCACCAGGTCGAGTCACTGGTCGCCAACCTCATCTCGGTCAACCGCCGCTACAAGGCGCACGCCGGTCTGCGCACCACCGACGTCTGAGCCGGACCCGCCCCGGCCCCGCCGCCCGGGGCCGCGCCGGGACGCCTTCCGGCGAACCCTCCGGTGATCGGAAAGGGGCATGGGGGACACTGGACGGGACCGAGCACCACCCCCGACAGGAGCCGCTCCCATGCCCCGACTCGCTCTCTACGCCATCGCCGTCTGCGTCCTGGCGGTCGTCGCGGCCGTGATCTCGTTCGTCCAGGGCAGCATGCTCGGGATCGTCTGGGTGCTGCTGGCCGGGCTCTCGTCCAACATGGCGTGGTTCTACCTGCGCAAGGAGCGCGCCCGCACCGCCGGGTGACACACGCGTACCGCCGGGGCGGAGCGCGCGCCCGCCACCGGGCGGAGGGCCACGCCGCCGGTCACGGGCGGGACGAACAGGCCGGGTACGCCGCGTTCGCGTCCTCCCAGAAGCGGTAGGCGGCGCGGCCGCACTCCGTGTCCGCGGCGCGCACGCCGAGCGACTCCAGCAGAGCGCGGACCGCGTCGAAGAACACGTGGTTGATCTCCGGAATCCACAGCACGCCGAACACCGCGATCAGCCCGAACTGCGCGTACGGCGCCACCGCGCGCCGCACCCCGTACGGCAGCCAGGGCTCGATCACCCCGTAGCCGTCCAGACCGGGAACCGGCAGCAGGTTCAGGATCGCCGCGGTGACCTGGAGCAGGGCCAGGAAGGCCAGCGCGTACCGGAACTCCGCGGGCACGCCGCTCAGCGCGTCCAGCCAGAACGGCGCCGTGCACACCAGCGCGAACAGCACATTGGCCAGCGGTCCCGCCACCGAGACCAGGCTGTGCTTCCACCGCCCGTGGATGCGCCCCCGTTCGATGAAGACGGCGCCGCCGGGCAGACCGATGCCGCCCATGATCACGAAGAGCACCGGCAGCACGACGCTGAGCAGGGCGTGCGTGTAGGCGAGCGGATTGAGGCTGAGGTAGCCCTTGGCGGCGACCGAGACGTCCCCGCTGTGCAGCGCGGTCCGGGCGTGCGCGTACTCGTGCAGACAGAGCGAGACCACCCACGCCGCCGTGACGAAGACGAAGACCGCGAGCCCGTACGGACGCCCGGCACCGGCCCACACCGCCCAGCCGGACACCGCCGTCACGGCGGCGATCCCGAGGAAGACCGGGCTGATCCGCCGGCCGCTGCGGGCTGCTGCGGTGGGCATCGGCGACTCCTGGGGGAGGGGCGGACGGGCACGCCGGGCGGGGACCGGACGGCGACCGTACCGCCGACACGCCATAAACGTCTCGCGGCCGGGCGGTGCTTCCGGAAAAGGTGGGGGTATGACGAACACACAGGACGGGTGCGCGGCGTGCACGCCGCGCCTGCCGAAATCGCCCGGACCCTCACGTACGGGGGATCGGTCGGGCGGGTGTGCCCGTACCGGTTCCGGTCACGGAGAATAGTCCGGTGCGCTACTGCATTCTCGGAACGACCCGGGCACTCCACGACGACGGCACGGCCGTCACTCTCGGCGGGGCCCGGCTGCGTGCCCTGCTCACCGTCCTCGCGCTCCGCCCCGGCCGCACCGTGCCCGCCGCCGTCCTCGTCGACGAGGTGTGGGACGGTGAGCCGCCCGCCGACGCGGTGGGGGCGCTCCAGGCACTTGTCGGCCGCCTCCGGCGCGCCGTCGGCCACGAAGCGGTCGCCTCCGCGGACAGCGGCTACCGGCTGGCCGCCGAGCCGGACGCGGTCGACCTGCACCGCTTCGAACGGCTCGCCGGGGAGGGCGCCCGAGCCCTGGAGCAGGGCGACGCCGCGGGGGCCCGGACTCTGCTCGACCAGGCCCTCGCCCTGTGGAACGGCCCGGTCCTGGCCGATCTGCCCGACCGTACCGGTGCCGCGGCCCGCTGGGAGGCCCGTCGCATGGACGCCCGGCGCACCCGGCTGCGCGCCCTCCTCGCGCTCGGCCGCGCCGACGACGCCCTGCCCGAACTGGTCGCCCTGTGCGCCGAGCACCCGATCGACGAGCCCCTCCAGGCGCTGCGGCTGCGGGCTCTGCGTGACGCGGGCCGCACCGCCCAGGCCCTGGCCGCCTACGACGACGTACGCACCGGGCTCGCCGACCGCCTCGGCACCGACCCCGGCCCCGAACTGCGCGCCCTGCACGCCGAACTGCTCCACCAGGACCCCGCGCCCGTACGGGCCCCGGCCCCCGCCCCGGTCCCCGCTCACGTTCCCGTCGTGCCGCAGGGCAACCTCCGGGCCCGGCTCACCAGCTTCGTCGGGCGCGAGGAGGAGATCGAGGCCCTGCGCGAGGACCTGGCGCACACCCGGCTGGTCACGCTCCTGGGCCCCGGCGGCGCGGGCAAGACCCGGCTCTCCCAGGAGGCCGCCGAATCCGTCGCGTCCGCCTGGCCCGACGGCGTCTGGCTGGCCGAACTCGCCCCCGTCGACGACCCCGAGGCCGTCCCGGAGGCCGTACTGAGCGCGCTCGGTGCCCGCGAGACCGTGCTGCGGGGCGCCGGTGCCGGGGAGCTGCGGGCCGCCGAGGGCAGCGCGGGCGACGCCCTGGCCCGCCTCACCGAGCACTGCGCCCGACGCCGCATGCTGCTGCTCCTGGACAACTGCGAGCATCTGATCGGGGCCGCCGCCGCCCTCGCCGACCACCTGCTGGCCCGCTGCCCGCACCTCACCGTGCTCGCCACCAGCCGTGAACCCCTCGGCGTACCCGGTGAGTTCGTCCGCCCCGTCGAGTCGCTGCCGGACCCGATGGCGCTGCGCCTGTTCGCCGATCGCGGCGCCGCGGCCCGGCCCGGCTTCCGCACCGACGGAGACGCGGAGACCGCGGCCGCCGCGACGGAGATCTGCCGCCGCCTCGACGGCATGCCGCTCGCCATCGAACTCGCCGCCGCTCGGCTGAGGATGCTCACCCCGCGCCAGATCGCCGACCGGCTCGACGACCGCTTCCGCCTCCTCACCAGCGGCGCCCGTACCGTACTGCCCCGCCAGCAGACGCTGCGCGCCGTCGTCGACTGGTCCTGGGACCTCCTCGACGGGCCCGAACGCGCCGTGCTGCGCCGCCTCTCGGTCTTCGCGGGCGGCTGCACCCTGACCGCCGCCGAGGCGGTCTGCGCGGACGACCCGGCCCAGGAGCCCGAGATCGCCGCACTGCTCGGCTCGCTCGTCGACAAGTCACTGGTCGTCGCCGCCCCCGCCGAGGACGGCGAGATGCGCTACCGGCTGCTGGAGACCGTCGGCGAATACGCCGCCGAACGGCTCGACGAGGCCGCCGAGCGGGCCCCCGTGGTCCGGCGCCACCAGGTGTTCTTCCGGGAGCTGGCCCGTAACACCGACCCCGAACTGCGCGGCCCCGGACAGCGCGGCGCGATCGCGCTCCTCCAGCGCGAGTACGAGAACATCCGCACCGCGCTGCGCCACGCCGTCGCCACCGGCGACGAGCAGGAGGCGCTCAGCATGGTGCTCTCGCTCTGCTGGTACTGGCAGATGCGCGATCTGCGCACCGAGGCCCTCCAGTGGGCCGACGCGGTCGCCGCGCTGGGCCCCGATCCCTTCGCCGGACCCGCCGAACGCGCCCCCTCCCTCACCGAACGCTGCATCGACGCCCCGCCGCCGATGCGGCCCGAACTCCTCCAGGAGGCCCGGCGCCAGATCGCCATGCTCCGGCTGATCAGCATGGACCACGCCATGGAGCGGTGGACCGACGAGAAGGGCATGGCCCGGCTGAGGGTCATCGCGGACACCTACCACCCCGGCCAGCCGCAGACCTGCCGCGGCCCGGCCTCGCTCTGGTTCTTCGCGGTCATGCTCGTCGGTGAGACGGGCAAGCTGCGTGAACTGCTGGACGCCTGGGTCGACGCCTGCCGGGCGTACGCGTACGAGTGGGAGCTCGCCGCGGCCCTCCAGATGCGGGCCAACGTCCTGGCCAACCGGCCCGAATGGTCCGGCGAGGCCCGGGGCGACGCCGACGAGAGCCTGGCGATCTTCAGCCGCGTCGGCGACGACTGGGGCGCGGCCGAGGCGCTCTCGGCGCGCGGCGAGGCCAACGAGCGCAACGGCGCCTACGCCAGCGCCGCCGAGGACTACACGGCCGCCGTCGACTACGCCGAACGACTGGGCGCCCAGACCCAGGTGGCCGTGCTGCGCACCCGGTACGCCGCCGTGGTCACCGAGATGGGCCGCGGCGCCGAGGGCGAGGCGATCCTGCGCGAGGTGCTGGAGGAGGGGCACGAGACGATGTCCTTCGCCCGGCTCCACCTGGCCATGTGGCTGGGCCGCAGCGGGCGCACCGACGACGCGCGCGAGCAACTGGCCACGCTGAAACGGGAGATCCACACCGAGACCATGGCCCTCATCGAAGGGATCGTGATCGGGGTGTCGGCCTGGCTGGACAACCAGGACGGCCGGTACGCGGCCGCCCTGCCCTGCGCCCTGACCGCGCTGGAACGGTCGGGTGACCACCTGTCGCAGGTGATGGCCCCCCAGATGGCCGCCATCCACCTGGTGACCCTGGCCCGCGCGCTGGCCGGTCTCGGCGGCGAGGGCCGTGCGGTGACGGCGGCCCGGCTGCTGGGCGCCGGTGAGGAACTGCTGCCCCGGGGCCACGTGCCGACGTCGATGGAGCGGCAGGACCGGGAGCGGGCGGAGGCGCTGGCCCTCGCCGTGCTCGGCCCGGACGCCTACGCGCGCGCGTACGCCGAGGGCGGCGGCCTCTCCCTGGAGGAGGCCACCGCCCTGGCGGAGCCGTACCGGCACTGAACCGCGGGCCGGGCCCCGCGGGCACGCCCGGACGTCAGGACTTCTTGCGGAACTTGGAGACCGCCAGCGGCGCGATCACCGCGGTGAGCACCACGGTCCAGCCGAGCGTCACCAGGACCGAGTGGGCGACCGGGCCGCCCATCATCAGCCCGCGCGCCGCGTCGGCCAGATTGGAGAGCGGGTTGTACTCGGTGAACCCCCGCAGCCAGCCCGGCATCGTCTGCGTCGGGGCGAAGATCGAGGAACCGAACTGCAGCGGCATCAGCACCAGCATCCCCATGCCCTGAACGGCCTGGGACGTCTTCAGGGTCAGCCCGAGCAGGATGAAGATCCACATGATGGCGGCGCCGAAGGCGGCCGACAGCGCGATCGCCCCGATCAGCCCGAGCACCGACTGCTGGAGCTCCATTCCGAGGGCGAAGCCCATGGCCAGCAGGATCAGCGTGGCGACCATCATCCGGCCCAGCTCGACCACGATCTTCGCGATGAGCACCGAGGAGCGGGCTATCGGCATCGTCCGGAACCGGTCCATGACGCCCTTGCGGAAGTCGTCGTTGACCCCGGTGCCGACCGCCATGGCGATGTTCATGCCCATCATCGCCATCAGGCCGGGGATCAGGTAGTTCAGATACTCCTGACGGCCGCCGCCCATGCTGCTGCCGACCGAGCCGCCGAAGACGTACACGAACAGCAGCGTGAAGATGACGGGCATCAGGAGCGCGTCGAACATCGACTCCGGATCCTTCTTGATCTGGAGCAGATTGCGCCGCACCAGCGCTCCGATGTGGCGCAGGTTGTTCCGCAGCCCGATCCGGCCCTCGTCCCGGGCCTCCTTCGGCCGGGCGGAACCGGTGGACGCGGGCGTCGGGGTCAGAGTCGTCGTGCTCATGCCGCGACCTCCTCGGGGATCGTGTCGGCGGCGGAAGACGACTTCTCGCCGGTGATGGCCAGGAACACCTCGTCCAGGCTGGGCAGCGCGGTGGCGACGTGCGCCAGCTTGAAGCCCCGGGTGCCGAGCAGCCCGATGACGGCGGTCAGCTGTTCGTCGCTGAGGATCGGTACGTACAGCAGCCCCTCGTCCGGGACGGCCTGCGCGCCCGCGACCCCGTCGAGCGACGCCTCCCGGATCGCCTGCGCCATCGCGGGCAGCTGCGCCGGGTCCGAGGGACGGATCTGGAGGGTGCGTCCGCCGACCTTCGCCTTCAGCTCGTCGACCCCGCCGCGGGCGATGATCCGGCCCTGGTCGATGACCGTCAGCTCGTTGGCGAGCTGCTCGGCCTCCTCCATGTACTGCGTGGTCAGCAGCACGGTCGCCCCCTCCGCGACCATCCGCTGCACCTCGTCCCAGACCTCGTTGCGGGTCCGGGGGTCCAGTCCGGTCGTCGGCTCGTCCAGATAGAGGACGGCCGGGTTGCCGATCATCGAGGCGGCCAGGTCGAGCCGACGCCGCATGCCGCCGGAGTAGTCCATGGCGGCCTTCTTCGCCGCGTCGGTGAGCGAGAAGCGTTCCAGCAGCTCATCGGCGCGGGTCCGCGCGTTCTTGCGGGACAGATCGAGCAGCCGCCCGATCATGTAGAGGTTCTCCCAGCCGGAGAGCTTCTCGTCGACCGAGGCGTACTGCCCGGTCAGACCGATGGTCCGGCGCAGCTGCCGGGGCTGCTTCACCACGTCGTAGCCCGCCACGACGGCATGCCCGGCGTCGGGAACGATCAGCGTGGACAGGCAGCGCACGAGCGTGGTCTTGCCCGCTCCGTTGGGACCGAGGACACCGAGCACGGTGCCTTCCCGGACGTCGAGGTCCACACCGTCCAGAGCTTTGGTCGAGCCGTAGTGCTTGACCAGACCCCGGACCTCCACGGCGTTCGCGCCGCTCCTGGGATTCTTGTCGATTCGCGTCATGCCGACCATCAGACCAGCCGCCACCGACAGCTCACCGACAGCGGGCCGACAGCCCGCCGATGGGGGATGTCGGCGGGCTGCCGGTGGTGCTGGCAGTGGTCCTTACGGGCCCGGCGGGGCCCTGGGGCCGTCCGGCACGCGGCTGCGGCACGCGCACACGTGGGACGGACGCCCTCCTAGTGGAAGGTGTGCTCCGCGGCCGGGAACGCGCCGCCCACGACCTCCTCGGCGAACTCCTTCGCCGCGTCGCCCAGCACCTTGCGCAGGTTCGCGTACTGCTTGGTGAAGCGCGGCACCTTGCCGCCGGTCAGCCCGACCATGTCGGTGTAGACCAGTACCTGAGCGTCCGTGTCCGCGCCCGCGCCGATGCCCACGGTCGGGATGTGCAGGGTGCGGGTGACCTCGGCGGCCAGCTCGGCCGGTACGAGCTCCAGCACGACGGCGAACGCGCCCGCGTCCTGCACCGCCTTCGCGTCCCGCAGCATCTGCTGGGCGGCCTCCTCGCCGCGGCCCTGCACCCGGTAGCCCATCGCGTTGACGGACTGCGGGGTCAGGCCGATGTGGGCCATCACCGGGATGCCCGCCTCCACCAGCAGCCGGATCTGCTCGTGGCTGCGTTCACCGCCCTCCAGCTTGACCGCGCCGACGCCGGACTCCTTGATCAGCCGGGTGGCGTTGCGCAGGGCCTGGACGGGGCCCTCCTGGTACGAGCCGAAGGGCAGGTCCGCGACGATCAGGGCACGCCGGGTGCCCCGGACCACCGCGGCCGAGAGGATCGCGATCTCGTCCATCGTGACCGGCACGGTGGTCTCGTAACCGAGATGGCAGTTGCCCATGGAGTCGCCGACGAGCATGACCGGGATCCCGGCCTCGTCGAAGACGGACGCGGTCATCGCGTCGTAGGCGGTGAGCATCGGCCACTTCTCGCCGCGCGCGGTGGCGGCGGTGATGTCGTGGACGGAGAGGCGGCGGGTGCTCTTGCCGCCGTACAGCGCCTTGCTGCTGTCGGCGGGGGCTCCCGCGGGAGTGGGTACGGACTGGTTCTGCGCAGCCTGAAGCGACATGGCCAACGGCTCCTTCGTCATCTCGAGGCGCCCTGACGGCGTCCCCGGACCGGTTCCATGGTGGCATCCCCCTGCGGTCCTGGGGAAGTGGGTCCGCACGGGCGGGCCTGCGAAGGCGCCGGAGCGGCGTTCCGGGCCACCGGGTCAGGACTTTCCAATACGAGACGGTCTCGTATCGAAATCGGCTAGGCTCCTGTCATGTCGATACCGTCAGGTGCCCGCGCCGCCGCGCCCGGGATCCCCGAGGCGATCCACCGCCGCCGCTGGGTGATCCTCGTCGTCCTGATGTTCAGCCTGCTCATCGTCGTGCTGGACAACTCGATCCTGAACGTCGCGGTCAAGACCATCGCCAGCCCCGCCCCCACGGGCCTCGGCGCCACCCAGAGCCAGCTGGAGTGGGCGATCAACGCCTACACGCTGGTCTTCGCGGGGCTCCTGTTCACCGCGGGCCTGCTCGGTGACCGCATCGGCCGCAAGAAGGTGCTGCTCTTCGGCATCCTGCTGTTCGGCACCGGCTCCGCGCTGGCCGCCCTGTCCGGCTCGCCCGCCCAGCTGATCACCTGGCGCGCCCTGATGGGGTTCGGCGCCGCGTTCGTGATGCCCGCCACCCTCGCCGTCCTGATGAACGTCTTCGAGCGTGAGGAGCAGCCCCGGGCCATCGGCATATGGGCGGGCAGCGTCGGGGTGGCCATCGCGATCGGCCCGATCACCGGCGGGGTGCTGCTCGAACACTTCTGGTGGGGTTCGATCTTCCTGGTCAACGTGCCCGTGGTGATCGTGGCGCTGATCGCGATGATGCTGCTGGTGCCGGAGTCCAAGGACCCGAGCCCCGGCCGGATCGACCCGCTCGGCGTAGTGCTGTCCATCGTCGGCCTGGTGCTGCTGGTGTACGGCATCATCCGCGGCGGCCAGCTCGCCGACTTCACCGACCCGGTGGTTCTGGCGTCGAGCATCGGCGGCCTGCTCGTGCTCGCCGGGTTCGTCTGGCACGAGAAGCGCAGCAGCCACCCCGCCATCGACATCGGGTACTTCAAGGAGCCGTCGTTCGCCGCGGCCGTCGCCGCGATAGCGCTCGTCTTCTTCGCGCTGATGGGCGTGACCTTCTTCTCCGCCTTCTACATGCAGAGCGTGCGCGGCTGGAGCGCGCTGCAGTCCGGACTGATGCTGCTGCCGCTGGCCGCCACCCAGATGATCTTCGCTCCCCGGGCGCGGCTGCTCGTCGACCGCTTCGGAGCCCGCGCCACCTGCACCGCGGGCATGCTGCTGGTCGCGGCCGGGCTGGCGTCGTTCGCGCTGTTCGACGACACCACACCGGTCTGGGTGATCTGCCTGCTCTTCTTCGTCCAGGGCACGGGCATGGCCCATGTGATGACCCCGGTCACCGTCTCGGTGATGCAGGCGCTGCCCCGCGAGAAGGCCGGTTCCGGTTCGGCCGTCAACAACACCTTCCGGCAGGTCGGCGGAGCGCTCGGGGTCGCCGTGCTCGGCTCGGTGCTCTCCACCGTCTACCGGGGCGGCATCGAGGGGCACCTCGGGGAGGTCCCGGCCGGTGCCCGGGAGGCGGCGGGGGAGTCGATCGAGGCGACCCTCGGCATCGCGGACCGGATGGGCCCGGCGGGCGCGCCGCTGATCGCCTCGGCCCATGACGCGTTCCTGAAGGCCATGCACGTCACCGCCACCGGATCGGCCGCCGTGGCCCTGCTGGGCGCGCTGGTGGTCGCCCTCTTCCTGCCGGGGAAGCCTGCCGCCGCGCCCGGACCGGGGGCGGCGGACGGGGCCGCCGCCCCCGTCGGCGAGAATCGGCCCGGCGGCCGGGCGGTGCGGTGAAAGGCGGAACGACGTGCGGGTACGCGTAGAGAAGCAGGACCGGGACCGTCCGTCCCGGGCGGTGGCGACGGCACAACCGGAAGCGCGACCGGAACCGCGGCGCGGACGCCCCCGCAGCGCGGCCGCCGAGCGGGCCATCCTGGACGCCGTCGCCGGGCTGCTGGAGGCGGGCGAGCCGCTGGGCGGCCTGTCCATCGAGCGGATAGCCCGGACCGCCGGGGTCGGCAAGGCGACGATCTACCGGCGGTGGAGCGGCAAGGAGGAGCTCTTCGTCGACGTCCTGCGTGACATCGAGCCACCGGAACCCGTGGTCTCGGGCACGGACGGCCTCGCCGACCTGCGCCTGCTGCTGGACTCGATCCGCAGGCGCGGCCAGGCCCAGCGCTCCTCGGCCCTGCTGCACAACGTCTTCGCGCAGATGAAGAGCCACCCCAGACTGTGGGCCGAGTACCACCGCAATGTCATCGGCCCCCGCCGGGCCGCCATGCTGGCCGCCGTCCGGCGCGCGGTCGACGCGGGCGAACTCCGCGCGGACCTGGATATCGAGCTCATGGACGACCTGTTCCTCGGCCCCATGCTCGTACGGACCTTCCACCGCCCCGACGCGCCGCTTCCCGAGGACCTCGCCGACCGCATCGTCCGGACCCTGGTGGAAGGACTCGCGCCCCGGGCCGGCCACCGCTGACACGTCCGGACGGAGGTCAAATGGCCTGATTGTGCGGGTTCTGTCACAAGCCCCACCGGAACCCGGACCCATCGGAACCCGCCGGACCCCTCCATTCGTCCTGGTGGCAGTACGGCCGTCGTCGACGGCGGGAAACGCGCCTCCCATCGCCTAGGGTCGAGGGCGCGGCGACACGCACGGCAAAGCAGCAGTGAGGACAGCGATGGTGCAGGCGTACGGAGCGGACACCGGGAACGACCGCACGGAACCGGAACCGGAATCTGCCGGGCCGGGCTCCCGGCTCCGGGACCTGCGCGCAAGGCTGCGCAGCGACCCCGGCATCTGGCGGCGCGGCATCATCCTCGCCTGCTGTTCGGTCCTCCTCACCCTGGTGCTGGCCTTCCACGCCAGGATCCCGAACGCCATCGGCAACCTGGGCAGCCTCTCCGAGACCTTCCTGCCGTGGTTCGGGCTCTTCGTCCCGCTGCTGCTGGTCCTGGGCCTGGTGCGCCGCTCGGCGACCGCCCTGATCGCCCTGCTGCTGCCGGTCGTGGTCTGGTTCAACGCCTTCGGCGGGCTGCTCACCGACAAGTCCGGCAGCGGCGGCGACCTCACCGTCGCCACCCACAACGTCAACGCCGACAACTCCGACCCCGCGGGCACCGCCCGCAAGGTCGCGGCCTCCGGCGCCGACATCATCGCCCTGGCGGAGCTGCCCAGCGGCAAGGTCGCCAGGTACGAGGCGGCCCTCGCCGACCGCTACCAGTACCACTCGGTCCAGGGCACCGTCGGCCTCTGGAGCAAGTACCCCCTGCGCTCCACCCGGCCGGTCGACATCAAGATGGGCTGGACCCGGGCGATGCGCACCACGGTGACCACCCCGAAGGGTGAGATCGCCGTCTACGTGGCCCACCTGCCGTCCGTACGCGTCAAGCTGCACGCCGGGTTCACCGCCAACCAGCGCGACGACAGCGTCGACGCCCTGGGCGAGGCCATCGCCGACGAACGGCTCGACCGGGTGATCGTGCTCGGTGACCTCAACGGCACGATGAACGACCGCGCGCTCAACGGGGTCTCCTCCCAGCTGCGCTCCACCCAGGGCGCCGCGGGCGACGGCTTCGGCTTCAGCTGGCCCGCGTCGTTCCCGATGGCGCGGATCGACCAGATCCTGGTGAGGGACATCGAGCCGGTGTCGTCCTGGACGCTGGAGCGGACCGAAAGTGACCATCTGCCGATCGCCGCACGCGTGGAGCTGTGACGCGGCGGTCCGGACGCGGTGGCCGCGGCTGTCCGCGGAACCGGACCGCGCGGTACGTCACCAGCGGTGCGTCCGCGGTGTGATGCGGGCCGGGCGGATCAGAGCCGCACGGCAGGACAGGCGCCTTTCGCGGCGGATGCGGCACTTTGGCAGGGGTGGTCGGCGTGCGATGCCCCGAGGTGAAGGTGTGACGTGTGTCACCGTCTCCCGTGGTGAGGAGAGGTGACGGACCGGATGCAAACCGATTGGTTCCATTCCGGTTGTCGTGGCTACTTGGCTGCATTGGGGCGCCTTGTCGCGCGATGGCGCCCGGATTGCGCCGGGTGAGTGCCTACGTACGGTGAGTGGCGGGTGGGCTCGCTGAAGCAAGGTCATTTTGGGCATGCGTGCCAATTACCAAGGACCGGGCCCAAGTTGATGGTTCGCCCGGGAACTTTCTCCATTGACGCCGAGAGCCGACCTGCCGTTGACTCCAGCTTCGCTTGTGTCGGTTGTGTGACGCTGGGGTGGGGGCTCGTGGACTTTGATGCAGGTTTTCGAAACGTCCGAAGATGGCGTGTGGGTGGACTGGCGGTGGTTGCCGCGCTGTCGCTGCTTGTTCTGCCGGTGCCGGCAGGGCGTGCGGCTGCTGCGGTGCCGGGTTCCTCTGAGCTGAATGAGGGGGCGCGGGCTCTGGCGGAGGCGCAGGCTTCGGGCAGTCGGGTCGAGGTGGTGGGTGAGCGTTCGGAGCGGTCGACGGTGTTCGCGAATCCGGATGGGTTCACGTTCACGTTGGAGCAGTCGGTGGTTCCGGTGCGGGTGGCGAAGCCGGGTGGTGGGTGGCAGGAGCCGGATGCGGCGTTGGTGCGTCGTGCGGATGGTTCGGTGGGGCCGAGGGCGGCGGCGGTGGGGATGTCGTTCTCGGGTGGGGGTGGTGATCCGCTGGTGGAGATCTCGGACCGGGGGCGGTCGCTGGAGCTGGACTGGCCGGGGGAGCTTCCGGTTCCCCGGATCGAGGGTTCGAGTGCGGTGTATGGGGAGGTGCTGCCGGGTGTGGATCTGATGGTGACGGCGACGGTGGAGAGTTTTCAGCAGGTGCTGGTGGTGAAGTCGCCGGAGGCGGCTGCGGCGCCGGAGCTGAGGAAGCTGTCGTTCGGGCTGGAGGCGAGGGGGCTTGAGGTCCGCAGGGGTGCTGCGGGGAATCTGGTGGCGGTGGACGGTAACGGGCAGACGGTGTTCCGTGCGCCGCCGGCGCGGATGTGGGATTCGGCGGGTGCGGTGGCCGCTGGTCCGTCCGCGTCGCGCAAGGGGGATGGTGCGCGGTCCGGTGCGGAGGGCCCGGGTGTGGCGGGTGAGGGCCCGGGTGTGGCGGGTGAGGGTGGGGAGGTGTCGTCGTCGGGTTCTGGTCTGGAGCCGGGGCAGGGGGACAACGTCTCGCGTATCGATGTGGAGCTCGCGAAGGACGCTCTGGCTGTTGTTCCGGATGCCGGGATGCTGGCGGGTACGGACAAGGCGGCGTTTCCGCTGTTCATCGATCCGACGGTGACGTGGGGGGAGTCGGAGCGGACGCTGCTGCGTTCGGACGGGTATGAGTCCTACGGGTGGGGCAACGATGATGACGGCAAGGGCCGTGGGGTCGGCAAGTGCGGTACGTGGGGCGGGTATTACTGCGGGCCGGGGTATGTGCAGCGGCTGTATTACGAGTTCTCTCCGGCGAACCTGAAGGGCAAGCAGGTGCTGGGCGTGACGTTCCGGGTGACGGAGCCGTGGGCGTTCCAGTGTGATCCGCGGTGGGTGGATCTGGTCCGTACGAACAATATTTCCTCCTCGACGACGTGGGCTTCGCGTCCGAAGGATCTGGATCTGATGGTGGACCGGAACGTGTCGGCGGGGCGGGGGTCGTTGTGTGATCCGGATTCGCCGGACGCGCCGGTCGAGTTCAGGGACAACGCGGATGAGACGAATGAGAACCTGACGCCGACGGTGCGTGATTTCGCGGCGGGGAAGTTCTCGCGGCTGACGCTGATGCTCAAGGCGCATGACGAGGGTGATACCGCGGCGTGGAAGCGGTTCAGGAACGACGCGGTGCTCGCGGTGGACTATGTCGGGCTGCCGGCGAAGCCGTCGGGGATCGGGCTGGTGACGGGTTCGGGCACGGTCTGTGAGACGAAGGAGTCGGATCCGGCGGTGGTGTCGGATCCCACGCCGACGCTGACGTCGACACCGCAGACGGCCTCGGGCGGTGAGGACGAGGCGCAGCTGCGGGTCGCGATGGATGTGGACAAGAAGGCGGCTGACGGAACGTGGTCGGACGCGTTCACCGAGATGGAGCGCCCGAGTACGGGGTATGTCGGTGACAACATGAAGGTTTCGGCGTCGGCGCCGTCTCTTGCCGAGGGTGTTCTGTACCGGTACCGGTCGTGGACGCGTTCGTATTACAACGGGGGGAAGAGCCAGTTGCCGGGGCCGTCGAACGCGTCGACGACCGGCTGGTGTTACTTCAAGGTTGATCCGACGGCTCCGAAGGCGCCGAAGATCGTGTTCGGTACGACGTACACGGAGTGCACCACGAACGCGTGTGTGCCCGCGGGCGGTCCCGGGGTGAAGGACACGTTCACGTTCTCCGCGGCGGCGGGTGACACGAATACGGCGTATCAGTACCGGCTGACGCAGGATGCCGGATGGTCGGCGGAGCGTGCGGGCGCGTCGGTCAGGGAGACGGTCACGCCGTCGAAGTCGGGAACGTTCCGGCTGTATGTGCGGGCGAAGGACTCGGTCGGGCGCTGGGGCGCGCAGAATCTGGTGGACTTCCTTGTCGCGGCGGGTGAGGGGCCGGTGGGCAGGTGGCGTTTCGATGAGGCGGACGGGGTCGCGAAGGATGCTGCCACGGCTGACGGCAGTGATGACGCGGTGCTGGCCGCGGGCGCGGTGCGCGATGACCGCGGGCGCCGCGGGCTGATCACGCATGACGCCTCGGGTGTCCCGCTGGAGACCCCGGTCACGGACCGGGGCCTCGCGCTGGACGGGACCTCCGGGTACGCGGCGACCAGCGGTTCCGTGCTGGAGACCCGGTCCGCGTACACCGTCACGGCCTGGGCGCGGCTGGACCGTACCTCGGGCGTGGGGATCGTTCTCTCGCAGGACGGCGCCCACTATTCACCGTTCATCCTCGATTACTCGCCCACTTCTGGGTGGTTCTTCGGGGTGAAGGAGAAGGACGAGGCCACGGGAACGGCCTATTACGGGATCAAGGCGAGCAGCCCGCCGGTCGTCGGGGCGTGGACGCACCTGGCGGGGACCTACGATCCCGCGACGCAGGAACTGGCTTTGTACGTCAATGGTGTTCCCCAGGGCACCAGGACGGTTGCGGGGTCCTGGCAGTCGTCCGGCGCCCTCCAGATCGGCCGGTACAAGTGGGCTGATATCTACCAGTACTACTTCCCGGGCAGCATCGACGAAGTAGGAGTCTGGCAGCGGGTCCTGACCGCCGAGGAGATCGCGGACGAGGCGCGGCTGCGGATCTCGGACGGCTTCGCGGGCACCGAACTGGTCGCGGAGTGGTCGCCGGAGAAGGGCAGCGCGACCACCGTTCCCGACAGCTCCGGATACGGCGGGAACCTGACCCTGAGCGGCGGCGCCTCGCTGGAGGGCGAGGAACTCGTCCTGAACGGCACGGACGGCGCCGCCACGGTGGCCGCACCGCCGGTCGATGCCACGGGTTCGTTCACGGTGACCACCCTGGTGGCGCTGGACGAGGCGAAGCTGGCCGCGAAACCGGTCGGCTACGTCGGGCAGGTCCTCGGCCAGCGGACCGCCGACGGTTCGGCGTGGGGACTGTGGTTCGAGGTCACGGGCCACAAGACCGTGCTGGACGAGGAGACGCTGGAGGAGCGGCAGGTGCCCGTGGGGTTCTGGCGCTTCGGGCGGCTGAACGCGGACGGCACGTCCACCTCGGTGGTGTCGGACGAGGAGGCGGCTATCGACTCGCCGGTGCGTCTGACGGGCATCTTCGACGCGCAGGACGCGACGGTTTCGCTCCGGGTGGGCTACGTGCTCAACGGTGAGCCGAAGACGTTCACGGCGAAGGCCGGCTCGGGCGAGTTCGCCCTGGGCAAGGGCTTCGAAGGCGGTACGTGGAAGTACTACCTGCCCGGCCGGATCGCCGATGTGCGGATCTGGGCCGGAGCGGTGGCGAGCCAGGAGCAGGCCGAAGTACTGACGGGCGATTAGCGGGACCGGGGGCGGTCACGGGCGACGCCGCGACCGCCCCCGGGATCTCCGGTGGCTCCTTCCGCTGAGGGAGCCCCGCGACGACAGACCTCTTCTCGGGCATGACTTCTTTTGGGTGGGGACAGACGAACATGGCGCTTGGCATAGGCACGTCACGCAGATGGCTGAGGGTGGTCAGACGCCCGGAGAGCCGGATTCTGGTGGCCTCCCTGGCTCTGGCACTGGCGGTGCCGCTGGGGCTGACCCCGGTGGCCGCGGCACAGTCCGGCGGTCTGGGCCGCGGCGACCGGCCCGAGCAGAGGGTCAGCAAGGTCGACAAGGTCACCGCCCAGGGGGCGCGAGCGGCCCGGGCTCGCGTGGCGAAGAGCCGTGAGGCCAACGCCGGCCAGGCGAGGAAGGCCAGGGAGGAACAGCAGGTCACCTGGCCCGGTCCCGGCACCGCGAAGCTCACGCTCACACCCGCTGGACGGGCCGGGGCGAAGCCCGGTGGTCTCCCGCTGGCCGCCGCCCCGTCCCGCGCGAAGAGCGGCGCGCCGGGGATCGGCGAGATCACGGTGACCACCCTGGACCGGGAAGCCACGGGCAGACTCGGGATCACCGGTGTGGTCCTCACCGCCGAGGCGGACCGCTCGGGCCGGGCCGACGTGGGCGTCGGCTACGGCTCCTTCGCCTCCGCCGTCGGCGGGGGCTGGTCGGGGAGGCTGCGCCTGGTGCAGCTGCCCGCCTGCGCGCTGACGACTCCGCAGAAGGCGCGGTGCCGTACGCAGACCCCGCTGGATTCGCGCAACGACGCGAAGGAGCGCACGGTCACCGCACAGGTCGCCTTCACCGACGGCCCTGCCGGGTCCGCGACGGACCGGGCCGCCTCGGGCACGCGGGTCCTCGCGCTCACCGCGGCCGGGGCCGGTCAGTCCCCCAAGGGAGGCGGCGACTTCAGCGCCACCGGGCTGTCGGAGTCCTCCTCGTGGCAGGCGGGCATGAGCTCGGGCGCCTTCAGCTGGTCGTACGGATTCGATCTGCCGCCCGCGGCAGCCGGCCCCGCACCGGCCCTTGAGCTCTCCTACGACTCGGGGAGCATCGACGGGCGGACGGCGACGACCAACAACCAGGGCACGTCGGTCGGCGAAGGCTTCTCGATGACCGAGTCCTACATCGAGCGCACGTACGGCAGTTGTGACGACGACGGGCACAAGGACGTCTTCGAACAGTGCTGGAAGTACGACAACGCGCGTCTGGTGCTGAACGGCGTCTCGTCCCGCCTGGTCAAGGTGGGCACATCCGGCACATGGCGGCTCGAAGGCGACGACGCCTCACAGGTGACGAAGTCGACGGGCGCGGAGAACGGCGACGACGACGGCGAGTACTGGACGGTCGTCAAGGGCGACGGCACGACGTACACGTTCGGCCTCGACAAGCTCGACGGAGCGGCCGACCAGCGCACCAACTCCACCTGGACCGTGCCCGTGTACGGCGACGACAGCGGGGATCCCGGTTACGACAAGGGCAGCGCGTTCGAGGACCGCGCGGTCACCCAGGCCTGGCGGTGGAACCTGGACTACGCCTTTGACACGCACGGCAACGCCGCTACGTACTGGTATGCCAAGGAAGGGAACCACTACAAGAAGAAGGGGGCGAGCAAGGCCGATACGCCCTACGTCCGTGGCGGATACCTGAAAGAGATCACGTACGGGCTCCGCAAGGGTGCGCTGTTCACCGATGACGCGGACGCCAAGGTCACCTTCGGCCACGCCGAGCGTTGCACCGCGTCGGACTGCTCCACCCTGAACAAGGACACCGCCAAGAACTGGCCGGACGTGCCCTTCGATGCGCTGTGCGCCAAGGACGCCGACGACTGCCTCGCGCAGGGGCCCTCGTTCTTCTCCCGGAAGCGGCTGACCGGTGTCAGCACCTTCTCCTGGTCGGCCACCGCGAAGAAGTACGAGCCGGTGGACTCCTGGGAGTTCACCCAGGACTACATGGACGGCGGGGACATCGGTGACACGTCCGACAACGTCCTGGCCCTGAAGTCGATCAAGCGCACCGGCCTGACCGGTACCGCCATCGCCCTCGACCCCGTGTCCTTCACCTACCAGATGCGGCCGAACCGGGTGGACGGCACCGATGACATCCTGCCGCTGACCAGGCCGCGCCTGCTGACCGTCACCTCGGAGACCGGTGCGATCACCGAGGTGACGCTGTCGAGCCCCGAGTGCACGCGCGGCCAGGTCGCCGGGGCGGCCGAGGACGCCAACACCCGCTCCTGCTATCCGCAGTACTGGAACATCAACGGCGCAGAGGAGGCGTCGGTCGACTGGTTCCAGAAGTACCGGGTCCTGGCGGTCACCGTCTCCGACCCCGCGGGCCACAACGACACGGTCGAGAACGAGTACGCCTACAGCGGCGCTGCCTGGCACCACAGCGACGAGCCGTTCACGCCGAAGGAGGAGCGGACCTGGTCCGACTGGCGCGGCTACCGCCAGGTCACCTCGTACAGCGGGGCCAAGGACGCCACGCGCTCCAAGGTCGTCTCCGTCTACCTGCAGGGCATGGACAGCGACAAGAAGAAGGACGGCACCACCCGCAGCGTCACGGTTCCCGCCCTCACCGCCCCGGCGCTCGGCATCCCGGACCTCAAGGACGCCGACCAGTACGCCGGCCAGCTGCGGCAGAGCGTCACGTACGACGGCGCCACCGCCGTCTCCGCCACCATGAACGTTCCGTGGTCGAAGGAGACGGCTCGCCAGGCCGTACCGGGCGCGGACGATCACGTGGCGCGCTACGTCCGTACCGGAGCGTCGACGAGCTACACCTACCTGACCGTGCCGAAGACCTGGCGCTCCACGGGCAGTGCCACCTCCTTCGACGACTTCGGCATGCCCGAGACCGCCTCGGACCACGGAGACACGGCGACATCCGGGGACGAGACCTGTACCCGCACGTGGTACGCCCGCAACGACAAGGCCGGGCTGACCAGCCTCGTCTCCCGCACCCGTACGGTGGCGAAGGCCTGCACGGTCACCGAGGCCGCCCTCGGCCTTCCCGTGAACAGCGACACCCGCGGTGACGTGGTGTCCGACGTCGCGACGGTCTACGACACCGCGACCGTCACCGGCTGGGTACCAGACCAGAAGCCGACCTCGGGATCCGCCACCTGGACGGGCCGCGCCACCGGCTATCCCGCCGCGGCGACCGGCGGCGAGCGCAACCCCACCGGCTGGCAGCGGATCGCCGCGACGACCTACGACACCCTCGGGCGCCCGAGGGTCATCACCGACGTCAAGGACCAGGTGACCGATACCGCCTACACCCCCGTGGACGCGGGGCCGCTGACCAGGACGGTGATCACCAACACCAAGGGGCACAAGGCGGTCACCTTCCTCGACGCCCGCCGTGGTCTTCCCGAGCGCATCTACGACGCCAACTCGAACAAGACGGAGCAGGCCTACGACGCGCTGGGGCGCCTGACCGAGGTCTGGGCCCCCAACCGCATCCGGGGCAGCCAGAGTCCCAACTCCACCTTCGCCTACCACCTCAGCAGGACCGAGGCGTCCTCGGTGGCCACGTCGACCCTCAAGGGCGACGGCGAGACGTACAACACCAGCTACTCCGTGTACGACTCGTTGCTGAGACCCCTCCAGACCCAGTCCCCGACCCCGCTCGGCGGGCAGCTGTTGACCGACACCCGGTACGACAGCCGGGGCATGGCGTACGAGACGTACGCCGACATCTTCGACAGCACGTCCACCCCGAAGGGCGACTACACCCGGGCCGAGTACGGCGAGGCGCCCACGCAGAACGAGACGGTGTTCGACGGCGCCGGGCGGGCGACGGAGAACACCCTCTACCTCTTCGGCGTCAAGAAGTGGTCCACCACGACGAGCTACACCGGGGATTCGACGGCCACCACCGCGGTGCGGGGCGGATCCGCCACGCGCACCATCACCGACCCGCGCGGACGCGTCGTCGAGACGCGTGAGTACGCCGGTCAGAAGCCGGACGACACGGGCTTCGGCAGCACGCTCGGAGCCTCGTACACCTCCACCACGACCACGTACACGCCCGACGGCCTGAAGAAGCTGATCACCAGCGCCCAGGACGCGTCCCGGTGGAGCTACACCTACGACCTCTTCGGCCGACGGGTGGGCGAGGAAGACCCGGACACGGGGCGCAGCTCCACCGAGTACGACAGCCTCGACCGCGCCGTGAAGGTGACCGACTCGCGTGGCGAGTCCGTCCTGACCAGTTACGACCAGCTGGGCCGCGTCGACAGCACGTGGGCGGGTGAGAAGACCGACGCCAACCTGCTGACCAGGCGTGAGTACGACACCCTCGCGAAGGGGCAGCCGACCTCCTCGACCCGCTACACCGGGGGTCTGGGCGGAGCCCAGTACACGAAGGCCATCACCGCCTACGACAGCCTCAACCGTGCCACCGGCACCCAGGTCAGACTTCCGGAGTCCGACCCGCTGGTGAAGGCCGGTGTGCCCGCCACCCTGGACTTCACCAGCGAGTACCGCCCCGACGGAACGCTGCGGAGCAGCACCGAGCCCGCGGCCGGGGGGCTGGCCGAGGAATCCATCGAGCCGAAGTACAACGGCCTCGGCATGGCGACCGCCCTCACCGGTGCGACCGGCTACCTCCAGTCCGTCGACTACTCCGCCCTCGGACAGGTGCAGGAACTGGTGCTGGGCACCGGCGGCAGCGGCTCCAAGAGCGCCTACGTCAAGAACACCTACGAAGAGGGAACGGGCCGGCTCCTCGGCAGCCGGGTCACGGACCAGACCCACTCGTACGTGCTCCAGGACCTCGTCTACACCCAGGACGACGCCGGGAACGTGCTGTCGATCTCCGACGGCGCCACCCTCGGGGGCACGGGCAAGGCCGACCACCAGTGCTTCGCCTACGACGCGCACCGGCGCCTCACCGAGGCGTGGACCCCGCAGACGGCGGACTGCGCCGAGGCGGGCCGCACCACGGCGAACACCGGCGGCGCCGCGCCCTACTGGACGAGTTACACGTACACCGCGGCGGGCCAGCGTGACACCGAGACGGCCCATGCCACCTCGGTGGACCCGTCGACGGCCGAGACCGCATACGAGTACGGAACCGCGAGCGGGCAGCTCCACCCCCTGAGCAAGACCACCGGCGCGAAGACAGGCGCCTACAGCTACGACGACGCGGGCAACACCACCAAGCGGCCCGGTGTCCAGGCCACCCAGACGCTGGTCTGGGACAGCGAGGGCAACCTGAGCCGTACGACGGAACCCGCGGCCGGGTCGAAACCCGCTCTCGACACCGGCTACCTCTACGACGCCGACGGTGAACTCCTGATCCGCCGGGCGGCCGGTGACGGTGACACGGTCCTCTACCTCGGTGAGACCGAGGTCCGCCTCACCGTGAAGGGGGCCACCAAGTCCCTCTCCGGAAGCCGCTACTACACCGCGGCCGGTCAGACCCTCGCCGTCCGGACGGCCACCACCACAGGCGCGGGCGCCACGCTCAGCTTCCTCGTGGCCGACCACCACGGCACGTCCAGCCTGGCCCTCGACGCCGTCACGCAGGACGTGACGAAGCGCTACAGCACCCCCTTCGGGGCGCCCCGGGGCGAGGGGCCGACGACCGGGTGGCCCGACGACAAGGCGTTCCTGGGCAAGCCCGCCGACATCACCACGGGCCTCACGCACATCGGTGCCCGGGAGTACGACACCGGAACGGGCCAGTTCATCAGCGTCGACCCGGTCCTGAGCGTCGACCAGCACCAGTCGCTCAACGGCTACACCTACGCCAACCAGAACCCCGCCACGAACAGCGACCCGACGGGCCTCGCGTGCTACGGCGGCAACCACTCCGCCAGCTGCAACCCGACCGGCCAGGGCGGCAACGCCCCGCCGCCTCCTCCTCCCACGGGCTGCTACGCCGGCAACATGTCCGCCAGCTGTGTCGGCTACGGCGGAAACAACATGGGCACGGGTGGCCGCGGCGGCGGCAGCGGCGGTACGGCGAGGGGAACGAACGCGGCCGGCGGAACGTCATCCGCGGGTGGTGGTGGGCGGCTGATGGGGCCTTCGGATCCAGGGAGCAGCGACATCATGCTCTATCAGTGGTCACAGGGCGGTGCGGCATGGCTGAATCTCACCGAGGCCATGTCCGACGAGCGGAGACTCAAGTCCGCGATGTGCATGGGGAACCCCATATTGCTCGCGTGCACCGAATCGGTCGAAAGCACGGTGAACCTCACCGTGAAGGAAGCTCTGGAGTGGTGGGCGACGGGCGTAGCACCGGACAAGATGGTGTATGGGGACGGGAGCATCATCGCCGGGCTTATGGCGAAGACACCTGAAGCGCAGAGTGCCCGTGCGGTTGCAGTGCAAAAGTGGCTGAAAGACGGGAAAAAGAATCTTAAGGCAGTTGGCGCCCCATACTCGATCAAATCGATGTCCAAGCCGGAGATCGCAAATCAGCTCACGCGCGATCTCGGCAGCGTGATGGGCGGACTTCAGGATCCGAACTCTGTGAAAGTATTGCTCGGTTCCTTTCAGATCACAGGTGAAGTGGTTGCCTCGTCCAAGCGTGGAGTGCAAGTGAGATTCACAGTTGACGAGAATTCCACGATTTCATCGGCTGCTCACATAGTGACTGGATACAGTGGTGCTGCAACCCGCTTTGTGGCTAAGTACAATGGTGGAATCGGCGGGGCCTTGATGCATCCGGTGAACCAAATCGTGACGTGGCGCGAGACCTTTACGTACGGGTCATGAAGAAGAGGCAGATGCCCATGTTCGAAAATAGGTTAAATTTCCGTTTCGGGCGGCGTTTTTTGTCCGTGTGGCTGCTCTTCCTGCTGGTTCCCCTCTCTGTTGTGGGGTGCGGAACCCCAAGCAGGCTGGAGAAGGCTATGCATGTGGTTGACAGTGATCTGTCCGGTCACTGGACCAGCCGGAGCGGATCTTCTCTCGTCCTGCGTGCAGACGGGAAGTTCTCCGCGGAAAGCCTGAACTCCTCCTACACCAAAGGCGCCGGAATAAAGGTCGTCGCCGAGGAGACGGTGGAAGGTTCCGGCTCGTGGACCTTCGGGGATTACGGAGCCGGGCCCGAAGTGGACCTGGATTTTTCTGGTGGCGGAGGCCTGACCCTTCGTGTGGCTGCCCTTGACGGGGACACCGTCATGTGGGCGTGGGTGGGCGACGGGGATCAATCCGTTCTGGAGAAGCGGGGTTCATGAGAAAGGCCGCCCGCGCCCCCTGACCGGTCAGGGGGCGCGGGCGGCCCTTTGGGTCGCGCCCGCTCAGGCCGACTCGCGCCAGCGGTTGGTGATCGGGAGGCGGCGGTCCTTGCCGAAGCCCTTCGGGGAGATCTTCGTGCCCGGCGGGTACTGCCGCCGCTTGTACTCCGCGGTGTCCACCATCCGCAGCGTCTTCGCCACCAGCACCGGATCGAAACCGGCCTCGACGATCTCGGCCAGCCCCTGGTCCCGGTCGACGTACAGCTCCAGGATGCGGTCCAGCACCTCGTAGTCGGGCAGTGAGTCCGTGTCGACCTGGCCGGGGCGCAGCTCGGCGCTGGGCGGCTTGGTGATGGACGCCTCCGGGATCGGCGGGGTCTGCCCGCGCTCCTCGGCGGCCCGGTTGCGCCACTTCGCGAGGCGGAAGACCGATGTCTTGTAGACGTCCTTGATCGGGCCGTACGCCCCGACCGCGTCCCCGTACAGCGTGGAGTAGCCGACCGCCAGCTCGGACTTGTTGCCCGGGGCGAGGACGATCTGGCCCTCCTGGTTGGAGACGGCCATCAGGGTCGTGCCGCGCAGCCGCGCCTGGAGGTTCTCCTCGGAGAGGCCGGTGAGCCCCAGCGAGCCCATGTACGCGTCGAACATCGGCTCGATCGACACGGTGCGGAAGTTCAGCCCGGTGCGGCGGGCCAGCTCGGCCGCGTCGCCCTTGGAGTGGTCCGAGGAGTACTTCGACGGCATGGAGATGCCGTACACGTTCTGCGCGCCCAGCGCGTCGCAGGCGATCGCCGCGACCAGTGCCGAGTCGATCCCGCCGGAGAGCCCGACCAGCACACTGCGGAAGCCGTTCTTCGCGGCGTAGGCCCGCAGGCCCACGACCAGCGCCGAGTACAGCTCCTCGTCGTCGTCCAGCCGCTCGGCGTAGCCGCCGGTCAGCTCGGCGGGGTAGGCCGGGAGCGGGTCCGCGGAGAGCACCACGTGGTCGATCCGCAGACCGTCGTTGACCACCCCGGACGGTGCCTCGGCGGCTGCCGCCGGAAGCTCCAGGTCGAGCACGACACTGCCCTCGGCGAACTGGGGGGCGCGGGCGATGACCTCGCCGTCCCGGCCGACGACGATCGAGTCGCCGTCGAAGACCAGCTCGTCCTGGCCGCCGATCATCGCCAGGTACGCGGTGGTGCAGCCCGCCTCCTGGGCACGCTTGCGGACCAGTTCCAGCCGGGTGTCGTCCTTGTCCCGCTCGTACGGCGAGGCGTTGATCGACAGCAGCAGCCCGGCGCCGGCGGCCCGTGCGGCGGGCACCCGGCCGCCGTCCTGCCAGAGGTCCTCACAGATCGCGAGCGCCACGTCGACGCCGTGGACCCGCACCACCGGCATCGAGTCGCCCGGCACGAAGTACCGGAACTCGTCGAAGACGCCGTAGTTGGGCAGGTGGTGCTTGGCGAAGCTCAGCGCCACCCGGCCGCGGTGCAGCACCGCGGCGGCGTTCTGCGGGGAGCCCGCGGGCTGCCCGTAGCGGGGCTGGGCCGTCCCGGAGCGGTCGAGGTAGCCGACCACCACCGGCAGCTCGCCGAAGCCCTCCGCGTCGAGCCGGGCGGCGAGCGCGTGCAGCGCCTGCCGGGACGCCTCGACGAAGGACGGGCGCAGGGCCAGGTCCTCGACGGGGTAGCCGGTCAGCACCATCTCCGGGAACGCCACCAGGTGGGCGCCCTGCTCGGCGGAGTGCCGGGTCCAGTGGACGATCGCCTCGGTGTTTCCGGCGAGATCGCCGACGGTCGAGTCGATCTGATTCAGTGCGAGACGTAGTTGAGGCACGCCCACCAGTGTAATCGTCTGACTGACGCAATGTCCTCGCGGGCCGCGGAACCACGTCCGCGGCCCGCCGGACCGTGCCGGGGGCGGGTCAGGCGCGGTAGCCGAGGACCGTCATCATGCCCACGTCCGAGTGGTAGATGTTGTGGCAGTGCAGCATCCACAGCCCCGGGTTGTTCGCGTCGAACTCGACGGCCAGGGAGCTGTTGGGACGGACGATCGCGGTGTCCTTGCGCGCCCAGTGGGCCCGGCTCCGCTCGGTGGCCTCGTGGCGCCGCCCGGCCGGGCCGACCACGCCGAAGGAGTGCCCGTGCAGATGGACCGGGTGCCACATCTCCGTGGCGTTGTAGAACTCCAGCCTGACCCGCTCGCCCGCCCGCACCGGATGGCGCTGGCCAGAGGTGTACGGACGGTGGTCGAAGGCCCAGTTGTACGCCCGCATGTTGCCGGTCATCTTGAACCGGATGGTCCGGTCGGGCTCGCGCCGGGACAGCTCCGCGGACCCGTCCGGCATCAGCGCGAACGCCTCGACCAGCTTGCCGTCCAGCTCCTTGGGGCGCACGGTCGCGGCAGGGGCGGTCCCCTTCCCGGTGCGGAGCAGGGCCAGTGCCGTGGCGTTCTTGCCCTCCGCGAGCGCGGTCAGCGGGAAGACCCCGTCGCCCGCGGTGACCACCACGTCGTACCGCTCGCCCATGCCCAGCAGCAGGGCGTCGGTCGTGGTGTGCCGGACCGGGTAGCCGTCGGTGTGGGTGATCGTCATCCGGTGGCCGCCGAGCGCCACCCGGAAGGCGGTGTCGCCGCCCGCGTTGACGATGCGCAGCCGGATGCGCTCGCCGGGCTTGGCGGTGAAGGTGGTGGGGTCCTTCGCGACCCGTCCGTTGATCAGGTAGTACGGGTAGGCGACATCGCCCCCGTGGCTGCCGAGCAGCTTGCTGTACGAGTGCTTCCCCAGCCGCGAGGGCCCGCTGAGGGGCTTCCCGCCGTTGGACCTGGCCGGCTTCCCGGGCGCGCCGTGCCCGCCCGCGCCGTGGCTCATGCCGTGGCCCATGCCGCCCCGGCCGCCGCTCAGCTCGTTCAGCACCGAGTCGGGCGTCGATCCGTCCACCCCGTCGACCCAGTCGTCCAGGACGACGACCCACTCCTTGTCGTACGTGAGGGGTTCCTTCGGGTCGTCCACGATCAGCGGCGCGTACAGCCCCCGGTCCTGCTGGACGCCCACGTGCGGGTGGAACCAGAACGATCCGGGGTGCGGCACGGTGAACCGGTAGGCGTACTCGGTCCTGGGCCCGATGGGGGCCTGGGTCACCTCGGGCACGCCGTCCATGTTGTTGCGCACGTTGAGACCGTGCCAGTGCAGTGACGTTTCCGCGGGGAGGTTGTTGGTCAGGTTGAGCGCCAGGGTGTCACCGACGGTGACCCGCAGCTCCTTGCCGGGCAGCCTGCCGTCGTACGCCCAGGAGTCGACGGTGATCCCGGCGCCGAGTTCGAGCCGGGCCGGGGCGGCGACGACGTTCAGCTTCCGCAGGGGGCCCGTGCCCCGCCCGGTCTCCGCCGTGGCGACCTCCGGACCGTCGGGGGAGACGTACTCGCCCTTGGATCTCCCGCCGGGCAGGCCCCCGCGGTTCGCGCTGCCGTGGTTCGTGCCACCGGCGCTCGGGCCGTCGGCCGTCCGGCCGCCGCGGCCCGTGCCGGATTCGTCGGAGCAGCCCGCCAGTACCGCCGAACCGGCGGTGGCGACAGCGGCGCCGAGCACGGCGCGTCGGGTAGGTGGAGTACGCATGACGGAGTGCACCTCGGAATGTGTTCGGTGGGTCGGTCTGCTGGGGGAGGGGGAGGCGCGCCCCTCCTATATCAGCAGGCCGGACAGTGACGACTGTCCGTAGGTCATGCGTCCACTCAGGGTCATGCCCAGCACACTACCCCCGCCGGGTATCACCCGCGCGCGGAGCGGGCGCGCGTCCCGCGTCCGCGTCCGCACGGCCCCGGCCCCGCAGGCGCGCGACGGCCCGGCACCCCGCCGTACGGGGGGGTGCCGGGCCGTGCGGTACGGGCACCGGGACGGCGTGGCCGCGCGGCAGGGATCAGCCGTGTGCGTAGACCTTCGCCGCCCAGCCGGCGATCTGCTCGTCGCTGAGGTGCTGCGCCAGATCGGCCTCACTGATCATGCCGATCAGCATCTTGTTCTCGACCACCGGAAGCCGGCGGATCCGGTGCGTCTGCATCTCCTCCAGCACCGTCTCCACCTCCGCCTCCGCGTCGATCCAGCGAGGCGTGCCGTGGGCGAGGTCGCCCGCCGTCATCTTCGACGGGTCGTGGCCCATGGCCACGCACCCGATCACGATGTCGCGGTCCGTGAGGATGCCGATCATCCGGTCCTGCTCGCCGTTGGCCGAGATGGGCAGCGCGCCGACCTTGTGGTCGCGCATCAGCTGCGCGGCCCGGTCGAGCGTCTCGTGCGCGGGGATCCAGGTGGCCCCGGTGTGCATGATGTCCTTGGCGGTGGTCATGAGGGATTCCTCCTGCGTGCCGATGGGCATGCTGTGCGCCCCCGAGCGAACCCATCGTCATGGGTCCGTTCGGGGGACGCGACCGCTATCACCCGTTCGGGTGCATCTGCGGCTGGAGGGAACTTCTCAGGGCCGGGGTGCCGCCCCGCGTGCCGCCAGCATGCCGGCCATCGCGTCCAGCTCCGACTGCTGTGCCTGGACCATCCCCCGGGCCAGCCGCCGCTCCACGGGCACCGCGCACAGCTCGGCGCAGCCGCGGGCCATGTCGACGCCGCCCTTGTGGTGGTCGGTCATCAGCTGGAGGTACAGCACCTCGGCCGCCCGGCCGCTCGCGTCACGGAGCCGGGCCAGTTCCGTACGGGTGGCCATGCCGGGCATCAGGGAGCCGTCGTGCGGCCGGTAACCGGCCCCCGCCCCGGCCGTCCCGCCGCTCTCGGCCGTGGGGGTCATGCCCGCCATGCCGGCCGTGGTGTCCGGGCCCGCCGCGGAGTGCCCCTCGTGCCCGGCCGGCATCCAGCCCATCGGCTCCTGCCCGGCCGCCGTCTTCGGCAGCTCCCACAGATCCAGCCAGCCGAGCAGCATGCCGCGCTGGTTGGCCTGGGTGTTGGCGATGTCGTACGCGAGACGGCGCACCTCCTCGTCCCGCGTACGGTCCCGCACCAGGAAGGACATCTCCACCGCCTGCTGGTGGTGGACGGCCATGTCGCGGGCGAAACCGGCGTCCGCCGAGTCCACCGCGGGCGTGTGCGGCGCGGCGGCGTGGCCCGGCCCGCTCCCGCCCCCGTGCGCCGAGGCGGCCGTCGCCGCCGCCGCGCACAGCAGCGCGAGTGCCGCGACGGAGCCCACCGTCCTGCGGACCCCGCGGACGCGCCTCACCGGCGTCACGGAGCCTCCAGCCCGCCCGAGCACGTGGCACCGGGCTCGGGAGTCTGCGGCCCCTGCACGAACTGCGAGAAGAACTGGTCGACCCGGGGGTCGTCGGCCCCGTCCACCGTCAGCTGCTTGCCCCAGGCGGTCAGCATGAGGGCCCCGGACTGGTCCGCGTACGGGCTCATCAGCGAGTACGGCGTCCTGGAGACCCGCTCGGCGAGCTTGTCGACATCGGCGCGCGGCGCCTTGCCGGTGTAGGTCACCCAGACCGATCCGTGCTCCAGCGCGTGCACGGCGTTCACCTCGGGGACGGCCTTGGTGTAGACCACGCCGTCACAGTTCATCCAAACGGGGTTGTGGTCACCCCCGACCGGCGGCTTCATCGGGTAGGCGACGGGCCCCTCGACGTGATTGCGGGTCAGTTTCGCCGCGTCCCAGGTCCGCAGCCCCTCGATCTTCCCCCCGGCGGGCCCCTCGCGCTGTGCCGAGGGCGCCTTTCCGTCCCCCACCGGGGCGGACGACGGCTTCTGCTCGGACGCCTCCGACGTGGTCAGCACCAGGTACGAGCCGAAGCCGACCAGGCCCACGACGACGAGCACGCTCAGGCCTATGGCCAGGGCCCGGTCGCGGCGCCCGCCCGGACGGCGGGCGTCGTGCGGCTGGTCCATGGGGTTCCTGGGGTCGAGACTCATGGCGTCAGGTCCTTCTGCGAAGGGGCGGTCACGGACAGGTGCACCGGCGTGTGAGGGACCGTCGCGAAGCCGCTTCGCCCCCGCCGCGCCGTGGGCGCCGATCGTAGTGGGTGGCCGGGTGCTCCATCTCCCTGCGTGTGCGTAATCTGGGTGAAATCCCGGGCCGTGATACTGGAGCTCCTCCCCTGTCCCGGGCGGTGGTGCACGGACTGTCTGAACTGCAAGGATGTGGCTATGGACAAGCAGCAGGAATTCGTCCTCAGAACGCTTGAGGAGCGCGACATCCGCTTCGTACGGCTGTGGTTCACCGATGTCCTCGGCTACCTCAAATCCGTCGCCGTGGCCCCCGCCGAGCTGGAACAGGCGTTTGACGAGGGCATCGGCTTCGACGGCTCGGCCATCGAGGGCTTCGCCCGGGTGTACGAGTCCGACATGATCGCCAAGCCGGATCCGGGCACCTTCCAGATCCTGCCGTGGCGGGCCGAGGCCCCGGGCACCGCCCGGATGTTCTGCGACATCCTGATGCCGGACGGCTCGCCGTCCTTCGCCGACCCGCGCTACGTCCTCAAGCGCATCCTGGCCAAGACCTCTGATCTGGGCTTCACCTTCTACACCCACCCGGAGATCGAGTTCTTCCTGCTGAAGGACAAGCCGGTCGACGGCAGCCGTCCCACCCCCGCCGACAGCTCCGGCTACTTCGACCACACCCCGCAGAACGTCGGCATGGACTTCCGCCGCCAGGCGATCACCATGCTCGAATCCATGGGGATCTCGGTCGAGTTCAGTCACCACGAGGGCGCCCCCGGCCAGCAGGAGATCGATCTGCGGTACGCGGACGCGCTCTCCACCGCCGACAACATCATGACCTTCCGTCTGGTGATGAAGCAGGTCGCGCTGGAGCAGGGCGTGCAGGCGACCTTCATGCCGAAACCGTTCTCCGAGTACCCCGGTTCGGGCATGCACACCCACCTCTCGCTCTTCGAGGGTGACCGCAACGCCTTCTACGAGTCGGGCGCCGAGTACCAGCTCTCCAAGGTCGGCCGTTCCTTCATCGCCGGTCTGCTCACCCACGCGGCGGAGATCTCCGCCGTCACCAACCAGTGGGTCAACTCCTACAAGCGGATCTGGGGCGGCTCCTCCCGTGCCGCGGGCGCCGGCGGCGAGGCCCCCTCGTACATCTGCTGGGGCCACAACAACCGCTCCGCGCTCATCCGCGTCCCGATGTACAAGCCGGGCAAGACCGGTTCCGCCCGGGTGGAGGTCCGCTCCATCGACTCCGGCGCCAACCCGTACCTGACGTACGCGGTGCTGCTCGCCGCGGGCCTCAAGGGCATCGAGAAGGGCTACGAACTCCCGCCCGGCGCCGACGACGACGTCTGGGCGCTCTCCGACGCGGAGCGCCGCGCGATGGGTATCGAGCCGCTGCCGCAGAACCTGGGCGAGGCCATCGCGCTGATGGAGAAGAGCGAACTGGTCGCCGAGACGCTCGGCGAACACGTCTTCGACTTCTTCCTGCGCAACAAGAAGCAGGAGTGGGAGGAGTACCGCAGCGAGGTCACCGCCTTCGAGCTGAAGAACCTGCTGCCGGTGCTGTAACCACAGGTCAGCGACCTGTAGGCCGCCAAGCGGGCGAGCTGTCCGGTACAACGGAGACGGCCCGTCAGTGATCGTGATCGCTGACGGGCCGTCTGTGGGCCGTCGGACTGGGGCGGGCGGTCCGGGCCGACCTTGTCCATGGCACAGCGGGCCCGGCCCTCACCGCCCGGGAGCAGGTGCGTGCTCTCTCGCGGCCGTGCGGCGCTCGCCCGGCTTGGTACCCCTGCTCGGCTCCAGCTCTGCGAGCTTCTGCCGTATCGCGTCTCCTGGACGATTCGCTGCCAAGTCCCCTTGCGGCCCAGGCGTCCACCCTTCCGATCCCGAAGCCCGGCGCAGCACGCGCGGACGGGAGCTGCCACGATGTCGCGTCCGGTCACCGGGAGTTCGAGGCGTACGGCTCAGCGGCCGAGAGCACCGTTGCGGCGAGGGCCGCGGGATGGGGCGACGTGGCTGAGCGGCTCGTGGGGCTCGCAGATCCCGAGCTCAGGGACGGGTGCCACGGGCGTCTTGAGGGCGACGCCAATCGCGAAGAGGGCCCGGTCCGCCTGATCCTGGCCCGAGGCGAAGGGCCGCGGAGTCGGCCGGGGGCGGAGGGAGGGCAGAACCGGCCGGATTCGAACCGGCGTCCTCGCGATGGTGGAGACCGCGCGCGACGACCTCTGCGCTACAGCTCCGCCCCGTCCGCCATCCTAAGGACTTCCGCTGCTGCCGAGGTGGTATCCGTGCCCTTGCCGTGCCCGTCCGGCCGGGAACTGACGGCGAACCACGGATACCGGCGGACAGCCCGCAGACGAAGCGCCCCGGCCGACTCACCTGGTCAGGAGCCGTTCAGCCGCGGTACTGAGGACGTGGCCCAACTCCGGCGCTGATAGCTTCGGGAGCGTGATCGTGTACCCGCTCTGGCATGTCGGCCACCAAAACGAGGCCGGCGACAACCACTCGACCGTTCACGTCGACGAGTGCGGCGTCTTCGTCGACGAACAGGACGGCGACGACGTGAAACTGCTCGGCATCTACTCGACACGGGAGCGGGCGGAGGAGCGCAGGAAGCGGGCTCTGCTGCTGCCGGGCTTCCGGGACGAGCCGGAGTGCTTCATCCTCGACGGCTACGAACTCGATGAAGACACCTGGACCGAGGGCTTCGTGCGGATCCCGCCAGGCGAATAGCGGCAGAGACCACCGCGCGAAGGGCGGCAGCGAAGTGCGCCAGCCCCGCCAGCCGCCGCCGACCGTCAACCGCCCCGGACGGCCGGCCCGGCCAGGCGGACAGGCCCCGGCGGCCGTCCTGCCCGCAGCGCGCATCGAGTGGGCAGCCGACGGCAACGGCAGCGCGCCCCGTGGGGCCGTCCCGGGGCCGTGAGAGGGCGCTCGGCGATGACCGGCACTGACAACCGCCAGCAGCTCGGCGGCAGGTCACGGTGTTGACCGTTGAAGTGGCCGCGGGCCGGGAACCAGGCAGGACACTTCCTGCGCAACAACAGGCAGGAGGGGGAGGAGCACCGCGGCGAGGTCACCGCCTTCGAGCCGAAGAACCTGCTGCCGGTGCCCTGACGGTCGTTCGCGGCACTGCGGGCCGGAGGCGATCCCGCCTCCGGCCCGCAGTGCGTTCCGGCTCTCCGCCGCCGCTCCGCCGACCGCCTCGAACGACTCGCCGACGTGCTCGAACAGGCCCTGGGAGCAAGCCTGTTGGGGGACTGGTAGGAAAGTTTCCTGTTCGCTAGCATTCCCGGCGGTGGCTCGGCGCGGTGCCCGCCGCTCGGGCATGACGCGCTCAGTGAGAGCTCTGGCCCGGCCACCACGACCCCGTCCTCCCGTGCCCGTACGCGGGCCGGGCCCGGGGCCACCCGCACAGCTGCCCAGCTCTCGCCAACCCCCACACAGGCCAGGAGTTCAGGGATGCATCCGAACGGTTCAGCTTTGCTCCGCCCGTCCGGGCGGCACCGCACGGTGGGCATGGTCGTCGCCGCCGTACTCGTCCTCTTCGGCGGGCTGCTGCTCGCCTACCCCGACCGGGCCGGTGCCGTCGCCGACCCCCTCATCTCCCGCGACCGCACCGCCACCTCGTCCTCCGACGAGACCTCCGGCCTCGGACCGCAGAACGCCTTCGACGGCGACCCCGCCACCCGCTGGGCGAGCGCCGAGGGCAAGGACCCGCAGTGGATCACCGTCGACCTCGGCGACGGGGCCCAGGTCACCCGCGTGAAGCTCGGCTGGGAGGACGCGTACGCCAAGGCGTACCGCATCGAGATCTCCGCCGACGGCTCCGCCTGGACCAAGCTCGCCGAGGAGACGGCCGGTGACGGCGCCACCGACGACTGGACCTCGCTCACCGGCAAGGGCCGCTACCTGCGCGTCTACGGCACCGCCCGCGGCACGTCCTACGGCTACTCGCTGTACGAGGCCGAGGTCTACGGCACCCCCGGCAGCGAGCCCCCGCAGACCGGCGGCTTCACGGTGGTCGCCGCCGGGGACATCGCCGCCCAGTGCACCGCCTCCGACAGCGACTGCGCCCACCCCAAGACCGCGGCGCTGGCCCAGCGGATGAACCCGAAGTTCTATCTGACGATGGGCGACAGCCAGTACGACGACGCCCGGATCTCCGACTTCCGCGCCTACTACGACAAGACCTGGGGAGCCTTCAAGGCCAAGACCCGCCCGGTGCCCGGCAACCACGAGACCTACGACCCGGCCGGATCGCTCGCCGGGTACAAGGCGTACTTCGGGGACATCGCCTACCCCCAGGGCAAGACGTACTACAGCTTCGACGAGGGCAACTGGCACTTCATCGCCCTCGACTCCAACTCCTTCGACAAGACCGCCCAGACCGACTGGCTCAAGGCCGACCTCGCCAAGAACACCAAGGCCTGCGTCGCCGCCTACTGGCACCACCCGCTGTACTCCTCCGGCGGACACGGCAACGACCCCGTCAGCCGCCCGGTCTGGAAGCTCCTGTACGGCGCCAAGGCCGACCTGGTGCTCAACGGCCACGACCACCACTACGAGCGCTTCGCCCCGCAGAACCCCGACGGCAAGGCCGTCGCCGACGGCATCACCGAGATCGTCGGCGGGATGGGAGGCGCCGAGCCGTACCCCATCGAGGAGGTCCAGCCCAACAGCCAGAAGCGGATCAGCGGTGAGTACGGCGTCCTCAAGCTGAACCTCACCGACAACGGCTACAGCTGGACCTACGTCGGCACCGACGACAAGGCCAAGGACACCAGCCCGAACTACACCTGCCACTGATGATGTACCTGGCGACCACAGGCCGCCGGGACACGCCGGCCCCGCCCCGCGGCAGCGGAGCGGGCCGGCGCGTCCCCGGCGCCGTCCTCGCGCTCGGCACGGTCAGCCTCGTCACCGACATCTCCTCCGAGATGGTCACCGCGGTGCTGCCGCTCTACCTGGTCCTCGGACTCGGTCTGTCCCCCCTCCAATTCGGCTTTCTGGACGGTCTGTTCAACGGAGCCGCCGCCGTCGTACGCCTCCTCGGCGGATACGCCGCCGACCACGGCCGCGGACACAAACGGGTCGCCGGACTCGGCTACGCGCTCTCCGCCCTCTCCCGGATCGGCCTGCTCCTCGCGGGCGGCGCCACCGCGGGCATCGCCGCCGCCCTCGCCACCGACCGGGTCGGCAAGGGCATCCGCACCGCGCCCCGGGACGCGCTGATCACCCTGAGCAGCCCGCCGGAGACCCTCGGCCGCTCCTTCGGCGTGCACCGGGCCATGGACACCACCGGCGCCCTGCTCGGCCCGCTCGCCGCCTTCGCCCTGCTCTGGGCGACCGCCGACGCCTACGACGCGGTGTTCGTCGTCAGCTTCTGCGTCGGGCTGCTCGGCGTACTGCTCCTGGTCCTCTACGTCCCCGCCGGCCACCCACCGGGCCCCCGTCCCGCGGCCCGTCCCGCTCGCCGGGCCCCGCGCGGGCGCAAGGCGTTCGAGGCGCTTGGCGACCCCGCCTTCCGGCGCGTCCTCGCGGCGGCGGCCCTGCTCGGTGCCGCCACCGTCGGCGACTCCTTCGTCTACCTCCTGCTCCAGCAGCGCCTCGCCCTCCCGGTCGGCTGGTTCCCGCTGCTGCCGCTCGGCGCCGCCGCCTGCTACCTGCTGCTGGCCATACCGGCCGGAAGGATCGCCGACCGGGTCGGCCGACGGCTGCCGTTCCTGTACGGACACCTCGCGCTGCTCGGCGTGTACGCCACGCTCCTCGCCCCGGCCAGCGGCCCCGGGATGCTGCTCCTGGTGCCCGTCCTCGCCCTGCTGGGCGTCTTCTACGCCACCACCGACGGGGTCCTGATGGCCCTGGCCGGTCCCGTACTGCCCGCCGACGGCCGGGCGTCCGGCCTCGCCGTGCTCCAGACGGGCCAGGCCCTGGCCCGGATGCTCGCCGCTGCGGGCTTCGGTGCCGCCTGGACCGTACGGGGGCCGGACACCGCGCTGTGGGCCGCCGTCTCGGCCCTGCTCATCGCCCTCGTGGGCGGCTGGGCGCTGCTGCCCCGCACCCCTTCCGGCGACCGGGCCCCGGCCGGGCCGGACGCCACGACTCCCGAAAGGCGGACCGCATGAGTGCCAGGTTCCCGACCACCACGGCCCCGCTGGGGCCCCGGGCCCGGATCGCGGTCGTGGCGGCCGCGGTGCTGCTCCTCGCGGGCGGCTCCCTCGGCTACGTACTCCACGCCCAGCAGCGGACCCGGGGCGAACGGGACGGCGCCGACGCCTCGTTCACCCTCACCGGCCCCGCCCTCTACTTCCGGGACACCGACGGCGGACGCGTCGCCCACCAGCCCCTCACCGGTACCCGCGCCACCGGGACGCGCACCACCGGCGGCCCCGCCTGCGACCGCTTCTACGCCTCCGGCGACGGGGCGCTCTGCCTGCGCGCCGAGCCCGGAGTGCTGCCGAGGACGCGGGCCATCGTCCTCGACCGGCACCTGCGCGAGAAACGCCGCGTCACCGTGCCCGGAGTGCCCACCCGGGCCCGGGTCTCCGCCTCCGGACGGATGCTGTCCTGGACGGTGTTCGCCACCGGCGACTCGTACGCCACCAGCTCCTTCTCCACCCGCACCGCCATCCTCGACCTGCGCACCGGCTACCTCATCAAGTCCATCGAGAACATCCAGCTCACCCTCGACGGCGCCCGCTACCACGCCCCCGACGTCAACTACTGGGGCGTCACCTTCGCCCGTGACGACAACCGCTTCTACGCCACCGTCTCCACCAAGGGACGCACCTACCTGGTCGAGGGCAACATGCGGGACTGGACGGCGAAGGCGCTGCGGCAGAACGTCGAATGCCCCTCCCTGTCACCCGACAACACCCGGCTCGCCTTCAAGAAGAAGGTCTCCGACGACGCCTCGGCGCCCTGGCGGCTGTACGTACTGGACCTGCGCACCCTGCGCGAGACCCCGCTCGCGGAACAGCACAGCGTCGACGACCAGGCGGCCTGGCTCGACGACCGCACCCTCGCCTACGCCCTGCCCGGCACCGGGGGCCGCCGGAGCGACGTCTGGACCGTCCCCGCCGACGGTACGGGCACGCCCCGGCTGGCCGTGGAAGGAGGGGCGTCCCCAGCGGCGGTGGCCGGCTGAGAGCTGAGGAGGAAAGGGGGGCGTGCGGACGGGCGCGCGGTGTATTGTGACGCGTCCCCACCCGGGGACCGACCCAAGGAGGTGAGACCCATTACCGCTGTATCTGGCTGGGTGCTCGCCGACCGCGACCGCGCGACCGATTCGACGTAGGTCGTCCGGCGGAGCGCCCATCGGCTTCCCGAAAGGCTCCGCTCATGTCGCTCTCCTCCGCTCCGCCCGCCCTCTCCGCCGTGGTCACCGCCCTGCGCTCCGCCGGCTGCGTATTCGCCGAGGACGAGGCGGAACTGATCGTCGCCGCCGCTGCCGGACCCGCCGCCCTCGCGGCCATGGTCGAACAGCGGGCCGCCGGGCACCCCCTGGAACACGTCCTCGGCTGGGCCGAGTTCGACGGTCTGCGGATCGCCGTCGGCCCCGGCGTCTTCGTGCCCCGCCGCCGCACCGAGTTCCTGCTCCACCAGGCCGTCGCCCTGGCCCGGCCCGGCGCGGTCGTCGTCGACCTGTGCTGTGGATCCGGGGCGCTGGGGGCCGCGCTCGCCGCCCGGCTCGGCCGGGTCGAACTGCACGCCTCGGACGTCGAACCCGCCGCCGTGCGCTGCGCCCGCCGCAACCTCGCGGGCACCGGCGAGGTCCACCGGGGCGACCTCTTCGCCCCGCTGCCCCGCCCGCTGCGCGGCCGGGTGGAGATCCTGCTGGCCAATGTGCCCTACGTCCCCACCGACGATGTCGGACTGCTCCCCCCGGAGGCCCGCATCCACGAACCGCGGGTGGCGCTCGACGGGGGACCGGACGGCCTCGACGTCCTGCGCCGGGTCGCCGCCGAGGCCCCGCACTGGCTGGCACCGGGCGGCCATCTGCTCATCGAGACGAGCGAACGGCAGGCCCCCCGGGCCGAGGAGACCCTCGCCCGCCACGGGCTGATCCCCCGGGTGGTCGTCTCCGACGAGCTGTACGCCACCGTCGTCGTCGCGACCCGTCCCGAGGGCCTCGGCTAGGCTCGGGACGGCTGGACGGTGTGTGGGCGGCGAGCGGGAGAGCACGGAATGACGACGGTGCCGGGGCGCAGGAGCAGCACGTTCACCCGATTGCTGCGGCACGGATTCACCGATCCCTCCGCCGCCGAGCGCCTGCTCGACCTGCCCGAGCTGTCCTCGGTCCGCACCGACCCGGTGCTGCTCGAAGCGCTCGGCGCCACCGCCGACCCCGATCTGGCCCTGAACGGTCTGGTCCGGCTCGTGGAGGCCGAGACGCCGGACGAGCGGCAGATGCTGCTCGACACCCTGGTCACCGCCAAACCGCTGCGCGACCGGCTGCTCGGGGTGCTCGGGGCGTCCGAGGCGCTCGGTGACCACCTCGCCCGCCACCCCCGCGACTGGCAGGCCCTGTCCACGTACGAGGCCACCGACCTGCACCCCGGCGTGGCCGAGTTCGAACAGGGCCTCGCCGGGGCCGACAACCCCGACGCGCTGCGCGTCGCCTACCGCCGCTGCCTGCTGGCCATAGCGGCCCGCGACGTGTGCGGCACCACGGACGTCGCCGAGGCCGCCGCCGAACTGGCCGACCTGGCCACCGCGACGCTGCGGGCGGCGCTGGCCATCGCCCGCACGGCCGCCCCCGAGGACGCGGCCCGGTGCAGGCTCGCCGTCATCGCGATGGGCAAGTGCGGCGGTCACGAGCTGAACTACGTCTCCGACGTCGACGTCATCTTCGTCGCGGAACCGGCCGAGGGCTTCGAGGAGAGCGAGGCCGTGCAGGCCGCCACCCGGCTGGCCGCGCACATGATGCGGATCTGCTCCGACACCACCGTCGAGGGCACCATCTGGCCGGTCGACGCCAACCTCCGTCCCGAGGGCCGCAACGGCCCCCTGGTGCGGACGCTCTCCTCGCACCTCGCGTACTACCAGCGCTGGGCCAAGACCTGGGAGTTCCAGGCACTGCTCAAGGCCCGTCCGGTGGCCGGTGACCCGGAGCTCGGCGCGGAGTACGTCGAAGCCGTGTCGCCGCTGGTCTGGCAGGCCGCCGACCGGGAGAACTTCGTCCCCGACGTCCAGCGGATGCGCCGCCGGGTCGTCGACAACATCCCCGCCGACCGGGTCGACCGGGAGATCAAGCTCGGCCCCGGCGGGCTGCGGGACGTCGAGTTCGCCGTACAGCTCCTCCAGCTGGTGCACGGCCGCAGCGACACCACCCTGCGCAGCGGCACCACCCTGGAGGCCCTGGGCGCACTGGCCGAGGGCGGCTACGTGGGCCGGGTGGACGCCGCCCAGCTCGATGACGCCTACCGCTTCCTGCGCGCCCTGGAGCACCGCATCCAGCTCCACCGCCTGCGCCGTACCCACCTCGTCCCGGAGGACGCCCCTGACCTGCGGCGGATCGGCCGTTCCCTCGGGATGCGCACCGACCCGATCACCGAGCTCAACCAGGCCTGGAAGCGGCACGCCTCGGTGGTGCGGCGCCTGCACGAGAAGCTCTTCTACCGGCCGCTGCTCGACGCCGTCGCCCAGCTCGCCCCCGGCGAGATCCGGCTCAGCGCGAAGGCCGCCAAGCACCGGCTCGAAGCCCTCGGCTACGCGGACCCGGCGGCGGCGCTGCGCCATCTGGAGGCCCTGTCGTCCGGGGTGTCCCGCAAGGCCGCCATCCAGCGCACCCTGCTGCCGGTGCTGCTCGGCTGGTTCGCGGACTCCGCGGACCCGGACGCCGGACTGCTCGGCTTCCGCAAGGTGTCCGACGCCCTGGGCAAGACCCCCTGGTACCTGCGGCTGCTGCGGGACGAGGGCGCGGCGGCGGAGAACCTGGCACGGGTGCTGTCGGCGGGGCGGCTCGCCCCCGACCTGCTGCTGCGGGCCCCGGAGGCGGTGGCGATCCTCGGCGACCCGCAGGGGCTGCGGCCGCGTACCCGGGAACACCTGGAGCAGGAGGTGCTGGCCGCGGTGGGGCGCGCGGAGGGGGCCGAGACCGCCGTGGCGGTGGTGCGCGGGGTGCGGCGGCGCGAGCTGTTCCGGACGACGGCCGCCGACCTCATCGGCTCGTACGGCACGGAGGAGAGCCCGGCCGAGGAGGACCCCGGGGCGCTGGCCGACCGGGTGGGCAACGCGGTCACCGATCTGACCGCCGTCACCATCGCGGGCGCCCTGCGCGCCGCTGTGCGCGAGCAGTGGGGCGACACCCTGCCCACCCGGTTCGCGGTCATCGGCATGGGCCGCTTCGGCGGCCACGAACTGGGCTACGGCTCCGACGCCGATGTGCTGTTCGTCCACGCACCGCGCGAGGGCGTCGACGAGCAGGAGGCGGGCCGGGCGGCGAACGCGGTGGTCTCCGAGATGCGCCGCCTGCTCCAGCTGCCCACCGCCGACCCGCCGCTGATCATCGACGCGGACCTCCGCCCGGAGGGCAAGAACGGCCCGCTGGTCCGTACGCTGCGGTCCTACGACGCCTACTACCGGCGCTGGTCGCTGGTCTGGGAGAGCCAGGCGCTGCTGCGCGCCGAACCGGTCGCGGGCGATGCCGGGCTGGGGGGCGCGTTCATCGAGCTGATCGATCCGCTGCGGTACCCGATGGAGGGTCTGGGGGAGGACGCGGTCCGCGAGATCCGGCGGCTGAAGGCCCGGATGGAGTCCGAGCGGATGCCGCGCGGCGCCGATCCCACGCTCCACACCAAGCTGGGCCGCGGCGGGCTGAGCGACGTGGAGTGGACGGTCCAGCTGATGCAGATGCAGCACGGCTGGCACGAGCCCGGACTGCGCACCACCCGCACCCGCGAGGCCCTGGCCGCGGCGTGCGCGGCCGGTCTCATCCCGGCCGAGGAGGCCCAGACCCTGGACGAGGCGTGGGTGCTGGCGACCCGGGTGCGCAACGCGGTGATGCTGGTACGCGGACGGCCGGGCGACACCTTCCCGTCCGGCCCGCGCGAACTGACCGCCGTCGGACGGTACCTGGGCTACGAGCCGGGACACGTGGGGGACATGCTGGACGACTACCGGCGGATCACCCGGCGGGCCCGCGCGGTGGTGGAGGAGCGCTTCTACGGGGCGTGATGCCCCGTGGTGGACAGACCGGCCAGCCGGGCCCGCCCGCCCGGCACCGGCACCCGCTTCGCGAGGTGGTGCGGCAGCGAGCCGTACCAGGCGTACGACACCGCGTAACCGAAGGCCAGGCAGGCCATGCCGCCCAGCGCGTCCAGCCAGAAGTGGTTGGCGGTCGCCACGATGACGGCCAGGGTGAGGGCCGGGTACAGCAGGGCCAGGATCCGGGCCCAGGGCGCGGAGACCAGCGCGAACACCGTCAGGCCGCACCAGAGCGACCAGCCGATGTGCATCGAGGGCATCGCCGCGTACTGGTTCGACATGTTCTTGAAGTTGCCCGAGGCCATCGAACCCCAGGTGTGGTGGACCAGCACCGTGTCGACGAAGTGGCCGCCGTTCATCAACCGGGGCGGCGCGAGCGGATACAGGTAGTAACCGATCAGGGCCGCACCCGTCGTCGCGAACAGGGTCAGCCGGGCTGCCGCGTAACGGCCGGGGTGGCGGTGGAACAGCCACACGAGCACACAGACCGTCACCACGAAGTGCAGGGTCGCGTAGTAGTAGTTCATCGTGACGATCAGCCATGTCACGGAGTTCACCGCGTGGTTGACCGACTGTTCGACGGCGATGCCCAGATACCGCTCGGCCGACCAGACCAGGTCGGCGTTGCGCAGGGCCTTCGTCCGCTGCTCCGGGACGGCGTTGCGCACCAGCGAGTACACCCAGTAACTGGCGGCGACGAGCAGGACTTCGAACCACACGCGCGGTCGGCGGGGAGCGCGGGAGTGGCGGAAGGGGCGGAGGGAGTGCGGCGAACGCAGCTCCGACCGGTCTTCCTGTGGCATCACGCTCAATTCACCCATAGGCATAGAGTCTGCCAGAAAACGCCCTCCCGCCCGATGACCATCCGGCCGGGTCAGGGGCGCACGGGGAAAGTCGCCGGAGGGGGCGCGGCGGGAGCCGTCGGGGTGTGCGGGCGCGCCAGGGCGTACAGGGGAAGACCCCCGTCGCCGGACTGCGGGGCGGGGGTCTGCGTGGGATGCTGGTTCAGGCGACGGTGGCCGGGGCGGCGCCCGGTCCCGCGGCCGTCGAGCCGCGGACGACCAGCTCCGGCATGAAGACGAACTCGCTGTGCGGCGCGGGGGTGCCGCCGACCTCTTCCAGCAGGGTCCGCACGGCCGCCTGGCCCATCGCCGTGACCGGCTGACGGATCGTGGTCAGCGGCGGATCGGTGAACGCTATGAGCGGCGAGTCGTCGTACCCGACCACCGACAGATCGCGCGGCACCTCCAGTGCCATCCGGCGGGCCGCCCGGATCGCGCCGAGCGCCATCATGTCGCTGGCGCACACCACCGCCGTGCAGCCCCGTTCGATCAGTGCCGCGGCCGCGGCCTGACCACCCTCCAGGGTGAACAGCGAATGCTGGATCAGCTCCTCCACGGCCTCCGGCGCGAGGCCCAACTGCTCCTGCACGGTGGTGCGGAAGCCCTCGATCTTGCGGAGTACCGGCACGAACCGCTTCGGGCCGACCGCCAGCCCGATCCGCTGATGCCCCAGCGACACCAGGTGCGTCACCGCGAGCCGCATCGCCGCCCGGTCGTCCGGTGAGATGAACGGCGCCTGGACCTTCGGGGCGAAGCCGTTGACCAGGACGAACGGGACGCCCTTGGCGCGCAGTTGTTCGTAGCGCCGCATGTCCGCCGAGGTGTCGGCGTGCAGTCCGGAGACGAAGATGATGCCCGCGACGCCGCGGTCGACCAGCATCTCGGTCAGCTCGTCCTCGGTGGAGCCGCCGGGGGTCTGGGTCGCCAGCACCGGGGTGTAGCCCTGCCGCGTCAGTGCCTGGCCGATGACCTGGGCCAGCGCGGGAAAGATGGGGTTCTCCAGCTCGGGAGTGATCAGGCCGACCAGTCCGGCGCTGCGCCTGCGCAGCCGCACGGGCCGTTCGTAGCCGAGCACGTCGAGTGCGGCGAGAACGGATTCACGGGTGGCCGCTGCGACACCGGGCTTGCCGTTCAGTACGCGGCTGACCGTCGCTTCGCTGACCCCCGCCTGAGCTGCGATATCGGCAAGCCGTGCGGTCATGGAAGTGGACTGTACCGGGCGTGTGTCGGATTGCCCACCGGGGACCGGGGCGGGGCGGCCGGCCGGAGTTCCGTGAGGGTCCGGGGGAGGACTTCGGCAACGTCTTGCAAGGTCTTGCGGGGAGATTCCGCCGCCGTCGATCCGATGGTCGTACCGCCCGTCTCCGGTGCGTGGCCCGCCATTGCCAGGGTGTGACGTCCTTCGTCAAGAGGCTTGACGGCAACCGTGAGGACACGCGAATGTAACGATCGTCGGGGCTTGCAGAAATCTTCCGCAAACTCTTTCGGCGTTCTTTCATCCTTGTTACGTTCACGTCGACCCGGCGCCGCGACGGAGCGGTTCGGCAGTTGAAGGAGTTCAGATGCGACGTGGCATAACGGCCACCGCCCTGGTCGCGGCCCTGGCGCTCGCGGCGACCGCCTGCGGCAGCGATGACGAGGGGGGCACGAGCAACGGCTCGGGCGAGCTCTCCGGCACCGTGACGTGGTGGGACACCTCCACCGCGGGCAGCGAGGACAAGGTCTTCAAGAAGCTCGCCGAGGACTTCACCAAGCAGCACTCGAAGGTCAAGATCAAGTACGTCAACGTTCCCTTCGGCGACGCCCAGAACAAGTTCAAGAACGCCGCCCAGTCCGGCTCCGACGCTCCCGACGTCATCCGCTCCGAGGTCGCCTGGACCCCCGAGTTCGCCGACCTCGGCTACCTGGCCCCGCTCGACGGCACCCCCGCGCTGAAGAACCCGGACGACTTCCTGAAGCAGGCCGCCGCGTCCACCAAGTACAAGGACAAGACGTACGCGGTCCCGCAGGTCATCGACTCCATGGGCATCTTCTACAACAAGAAGATCTTCAAGGAGGCCGGTGCCGAGGTCCCCAAGACCGTCGGCGAGCTGAAGACCGTCTCGAAGAAGATCAAGGACAAGACCGGCAAGACCGGTATGTACCTGCGCGGCGACGACGCCTACTGGTTCCTCTCCTTCCTGTACGGAGAGGGCGGTGACATGGTCGAGCCCGGGAACAAGTCCGTCACCATCGACAACCCCGCCGGCGTCAAGGCGATGAAGGTAGTCAAGGACCTGGTCGAATCGGGTGCCGCCCAGACCGATGCCACGGACGGCTGGGAGAACATGCAGGCGTCCTTCAAGGACGGCAAGGTCGCGATGATCATCAACGGCCCGTGGGCCGTCGCCGACACCTACACCGGCAAGGAGTTCAAGGACAAGGCCAACCTGGGCGTCGCCCCGGTCCCGGCCGGCTCCGCCGGTCAGGGTGCCCCGCAGGGCGGCCACAACCTGGCCGTCTACGCCGGTTCCAAGAACCTGGACGCCTCCTACGCCTTCGTCGACTACATGACCTCCGCGGACACCCAGGCCAAGGTCACCAAGGAGCTGAGCCTCCTGCCGACCCGCACCTCCGCGTACGCCAAGCCGGACGTCATCGACAACGAGATCGTCGGCTTCTTCAAGCCCGTCGTCGAGACCGCCGTCGAGCGCCCCTGGATCCCGGAGACCGGCAGCCTGTTCGCCCCGCTCGTCACCGAGTACACCAAGGTCCTGACCGGCCAGGCCACGCCGGAGAAGGCCGTCAAGACGACCGGCGACTCCTACCGCAAGCTCCTCAAGGGCTGGAAGTAACAGGAAGGCAGGCCGGCTGATGGCAGTCCACACCGGCCAGTCGGTGGCGAAGGCCGCGGGCGACGACGTCGCCCGCGGCCGGAGCCGCGGCACTGGCACCCCCCCACCGCCGGGCAGGATCCGACGGGCCCTGTCGACCCACTGGTACGCCTGGACCATGGTCGCCCCGGTCGTCATCGTGATCGGCGTGATCATCGGCTATCCGCTGGTCCGCGGTGTCTACCTGTCGATGACCGACGCCAACGAACGCAACGTCGCCCGGTCCATCGGTGTCAACCACCTCCCCGCCACGTACAAGTTCGTGGGGCTGGACAACTACACCGAGGCGCTCACCGGCGACCAGTTCCTCGGCACGCTCGGCTGGACCCTGGTGTGGACGGTCTCCTGCGTGGCCATCACCTTCGGCCTCGGGATGGCCCTCGCCAACATCCTCAACCGCCGCATCGCCGGCCGCTCCGCCTACCGGATGGCGCTCATCCTGCCCTGGGCCATCCCCGGTTTCGTCTCCGTCTTCGCCTGGCGCTTCCTCTACAACGAGAAGCGCGGGCTGCTCAACGAGATCCTCACCGGCGCCGGCATCGACGGCATCCCCTGGCTGAACGACCCCACCTGGGCGAAGTTCTCGGTGATCGCCGTCAACGTCTGGCTCGGCGTGCCGTTCATGATGGTCGCCCTGCTCGGCGGACTCCAGTCGATCCCCAGCGAGCACTACGAGGCCGCCGAGATGGACGGAGCCACCGCCTGGCAGCGGTTCCGCCACATCACCCTGCCGGGGCTGCGGCCGGTCTCCACCACGGTGATCCTGCTCTCCACCATCTGGACCTTCAACATGTTCCCGGTGATCTTCCTGCTGACCCGCGGCGGACCCGGCGAGGCCACCCAGATCCTGGTCACCCAGGCGTACAAGTTCTCCTTCGAGATCAGCCCGCGCGACTTCGCGCAGTCCTCCACCTGGGGCGTCCTGATCCTCGTACTCCTGCTGATCTTCGCCGCTGTCTACCGGCGGGTCCTGCGCACCCAGGGAGACGACTGGTGACCACCGCCCCCGCGCCCGCCACCGCGCGCAAGCCCAGGATGCGCGGCGAGCGCTCCCCGCTCGCCTCCGCCGGGCTGCACCTCACGCTCATCGTCGCGTCCGTGATCGCCGTGTTCCCCGTGCTGTGGGTCCTGCTCACCTCGCTGAAGCCCGCCGCCTACGCCACCACCACGGACTTCTTCAAAGAGACGACGATCCAGAACTACACGAACCTGATCCAGAACACGAAGTTCCTCACCTGGTTCGGCAACTCCCTGCTCATCGCGGGACTCACCACACTCCTCGGCGTCATCGTCTCCGCCTCCACCGGCTACGCCGTCAGCCGCTTCCGCTTCCCCGGCAAGCGCGGGCTGATGTGGACGCTGCTGATCACCCAGATGTTCCCGGTCGCCGTTCTCATCGTGCCGATCTACAACATCATGTCGAGCATGGGGCTGCTCAACCAGCCCGCCGGTCTCGTCATCACCTACCTCACCATCTCGGTGCCGTTCTGCGCCTGGATGATGAAGGGCTTCTTCGACACCATCCCGCGCGAGATCGACGAGTCGGGCCAGGTCGACGGGCTCACCCCGTTCGGCACCTTCTGGCGGCTGATCCTGCCGCTCGCCAAGCCCGGCCTCGCCGTCACCGCGTTCTACTCCTTCATCACCGCGTGGGGCGAGGTCGCGTACGCCTCCGCGTTCATGGTCGGCGAGGACAACCTCACCCTCGCGGGCGGACTCCAGCTCTTCGTCAACCAGTACGGAGCCCAGTGGGGGCCGATGACCGCGGCCTCCGTGCTGATCGCGATACCCGCGGCCCTGGTCTTCCTCTTCGCCCAGCGCCACCTGGTCACCGGCATGTCCGCCGGAGCCGTCAAGGGCTGAGCCGAACCGAGAGCCCCGCGCGACCCGCACGCACCAAGTCACGGCGGCCGCCGGTGTCCGACCCCGGTCCCGGCGCCGCCACCCACCCCGACACCTCAGGGACGACATGACCCAGCACCTCGCTGCCCCCGTCAACAGCACGTCCGGCGCCGCTTCGGCCCACCAGACCGGCTGGTGGCAGGACGCGGTGATCTACCAGGTCTATCCAAGGAGCTTCGCCGACGGTAACGGCGACGGCATGGGCGACCTCGCGGGCGTCCGCGGCAGACTCCCGTACCTCGGGGAACTCGGTGTGGACGCGGTCTGGCTCAGCCCGTTCTACGCCTCGCCGCAGGCCGACGCGGGCTATGACGTCGCCGACTACCGGGCCATCGACCCCATGTTCGGCACCCTGCCGGACGCCGACGCGCTGATCAGGGACGCCCACGACCTGGGCCTCAGGGTCATCGTCGACCTGGTGCCCAACCACTCCTCGGACCGCCACGACTGGTTCCGGCGCGCGCTGGCCGAGGGCCCCGGCTCCGCCCTGCGCGACCGCTACCACTTCCGCCCCGGCAAGGGCGACAACGGCGAACTCCCGCCCAACGACTGGGAGTCCATCTTCGGCGGTCCCGCCTGGACCCGGACCACCGGCCCGGACGGCACCCCGGGCGACTGGTACCTCCACCTCTTCGCCCCCGAGCAGCCCGACCTCAACTGGGAACACCCGGCCGTCGCCGACGAGTTCCGCTCCATCCTGCGCTTCTGGCTCGACATGGGCGTCGACGGCTTCCGGGTCGACGTCGCCCACGGACTGGTCAAGGCCGCCGGTCTGCCCGACCTCGGCAGCCACGACCAGCTCAAGCTGCTCGGCAACGACGTCATGCCGTTCTTCGACCAGGACGGGGTGCACGCGATCTACCGCTCCTGGCGCACCATCCTCGACGAGTACCCCGGCGCCCGCATCCTCGTCGCCGAGGCCTGGACCCCGACCGTCGAGCGCACCGCCAACTACGTACGCCCCGACGAGATGCACCAGGCGTTCAACTTCCAGTACCTCGGCACCGCCTGGGACGCGGCCGAGCTGCGCGCCGTCATCGACACCTCGCTCGACGCGATGCGCCCGGTCGGCGCCCCCACCACCTGGGTGCTCTCCAACCACGACGTGACCCGGCACGCCACCCGCTTCGCCAACCCGCCCGGCCTCGGCACCCAGATCCGCACCCCCGGCGACCGCGAGCTCGGCCTGCGCCGCGCCCGCGCCGCCACCCTGCTGATGCTGTCCCTGCCCGGCTCCGCCTACGTCTACCAGGGCGAGGAGCTGGGCCTGCCCGACGTCACCGACCTGCCCGACGAGGTCCGCCAGGACCCGTCGTTCTTCCGCGCCGAGGGCCAGGACGGCTTCCGCGACGGCTGCCGGGTGCCGATCCCGTGGACCCGCGGGGGCAGCTCGTACGGCTTCGGCGACGGCGGCAGCTGGCTGCCCCAGCCCGACAGCTGGGGCGAGCTGAGCGTCGAGGCGCAGACCGGCGTCCCCGGCTCCACCCTGGAGCTGTACCGGGCCGCGATCGCCGCCCGCCGGGCGCACCCGGGCCTCGGCGCCGGGGACGCGGTCCAGTGGCTGGACGCCCCCGAGGGGGTGCTGGTCTTCGCCCGCCCCGGCTTCGTCTGCACCGTCAACACCACCGGCCGCCCGGTGAGCCTCCCGGCGCCCGGCAACGTCCTGCTGTCCAGCACCCCGGTCGCCGTCGACGGCGACGCGATCGAGCTGCCCGCGGACACCACGGTGTGGTGGACGGTGTGACCGTCCCTCCACCCCGGAGCGGCCCCCCGGCCGGCGGTGCGCCGAGACTCTCGGACATCGCCGGCCAGGCGGCGGTCAGCGAGGCGACCGTCAGCCGGGTGCTCAACGGGAAGCCGGGCGTCGCGGACCCCACCCGCCAGCGGGTGCTCGCCGCGCTCGACATCCTCGGCTACGAACGGCCCGTCCGGCTGCGCAGACGCAGCGCCGGGCTCATCGGGCTGGTGACCCCCGAGCTCACCAACCCGATCTTCCCGGCGTTCGCGCAGTCCGTGGAGCAGATGCTGGCCGGACACGGTTACACCCCGGTGCTCTGTACCCAGCTGCCCGGCGGCGCCACCGAGGACGAGCTGGTCGAACAGCTCGTGGAACGCGGCGTCGACGGGATCGTCTTCCTCTCCGGGCTGCACGCCGACCTGTCGGCCGACCCGGCCCGGTACGCCGCGCTCACCGACCGCGGCGTGCCGTTCGTCCTGATCAATGGCTGCAACGAGCGGATCAGCGCCCCCTTCGTCTCGCCCGACGACGCCGCGGCCGTGCGGATGGCGGTCGGGCACCTCGCGGACCTCGGGCACAGCAGGGTCGGGCTGGCGATCGGGCCGCAGCGCTACGTCCCCTCCCGCCGCAAGCGCGAGGGTTTCCTCGACGCCTCGGTGAGCCTGCTGGGTCTGGACCGCGCCGAGGCCGAACTCCTGGTCTGCTCCACGCTGTTCAGCGTCGAGGGCGGCCAGGTGGCGGCGGGCGCGCTGTTCGACCGGGGCTGTACGGGCATCGTCTGCGGCAGCGACCTGATGGCGCTGGGCGTGGTGCGCGCGGCCCGGGAGCGCGGGCTCGGGGTGCCGCGCGAGGTGTCGGTGGTGGGCTTCGACGACTCCCAGCTCATCGCGTTCACCGATCCGCCGCTGACGACGGTGCGCCAGCCGGTGCAGGCGATGGCGGCGGCGGCGGTCGGTGCCCTGCTGGAGGAGATCGGCGGCAGCCCGGTGCAGCGTACGGAGTACGTGTTCCAGCCGGAGCTGGTGGTACGGGGGTCCACCGCGGCGGTCCGGGGCGTCTGACGGACCGTTCTGGGGCCGGACGTACAGGAGAGGCACCGGGAGCCCCGGCCCTGGACGGGCCGCAGCGGGGAGGTGGGCGGCTCCGGGTGCCTCTCGTGCGCGTGACCGGCCCGGCCGGCCGGGCGCGTGGGGGTCCGGGGTCGCCGGAACCCCCCGGCCGACCGGACCGGAGTCGGGTGAAATGTAACAGCGCTGCAATGTCTTGCGTAAGCCCTTGCAGGAAGAAAACTGCTGTATTTCCTGGAAGTAATCGGGGCGTGTCCAAAGGGTTGACCGGGACCTGACGGGCTCGTACGGTCGTCGGCGCGGCAGGGTTTGCATTCTTGCTGCAAGAACCTTCAGGAGCCTTGAAGGCAGGGCGCGTTGCCGTGTGAGGCTGCACCGTCACCCGCATTTCCCCCACAGCAGGAGGAAACATGGCACGCAGACCGCTGTCCGCGGTGCTCGCCCTGGCGGCCGGAGCCGCCGTCCTGGTGGCCCCGGCCGCCACCACCGCCGCCCAGGCCGCCGCCCCCGGGGCGAAGGACGTCACCGCCGTTCTCTTCGAGTGGAAGTTCGACTCCGTGGCCAGGGCCTGCACGGACTCCCTCGGCCCGGCCGGCTACGGCTACGTCCAGGTCTCACCGCCCCAGGAACACATACAGGGCGGGCAGTGGTGGACCTCCTACCAGCCCGTCAGCTACAAGATCGCCGGGCGGCTCGGCGACCGGGCCTCCTTCGCGGCCATGGTCAACACCTGCCACGCCGCGGGCGTCAAGGTCGTCGCGGACTCCGTCATCAACCACATGGCGGCCGGATCGGGCACCGGCACCGGCGGCTCCTCCTACACCAAGTACGACTACCCCGGCGTGTACTCCGCGCCCGACCTGGACGACTGCACCGCGCAGATCAGCAACTACCAGGACCGTGCCAACGTCCAGAACTGCGAACTCGTCGGCCTCGCCGACCTGGACACCGGCGAGGAGTACGTACGCGGCAGGATCGCCGCCTACCTCAACGACCTCCTCTCCCTGGGCGTCGACGGCTTCCGCGTCGACGCGGCCAAGCACATGCCCGCCGCGGACCTCGCCAGCATCAAGTCCCGGCTGAACAAGCCCGACGCCTACTGGAAGCAGGAGGCGATCCACGGCGCGGGTGAGGCCGTCCAGCCCGACGAGTACACCGGCACCGGCGACGTCCAGGAGTTCCGGTACGCCCGCGGCCTCAAGCAGGTCTTCACCGGCGGGAGCCTCGTCCACCTCAGGAACTTCGGCGAGGGCTGGGGCTTCCTGCCCTCGTCGAAGGCCGCCGTCTTCGTTGACAACCACGACACCGAGCGCGGCGGCGACACCCTGAACTACAAGGACGGAGCGAACTACACCCTCGCCAGCGTCTTCATGCTCGCCTGGCCGTACGGATCGCCCGACGTCCACTCCGGCTACGAGTGGTCCGACAAGGACGCCGGCCCGCCCAACGGCGGCACGGTGAACGCCTGTTACAGCGACGGATGGAAGTGCCAGCACGCCTGGCGTGAGATCTCCTCCATGGTCGGCTTCCGCAACACCGCGCGCGGCGAGGCCGTCACCGACTGGTGGGACAACGGCGGGAACCAGATCGCCTTCGGCCGCGGCTCCAAGGCGTACGTGGCCATCAACCACGAGGGCTCCGCGCTGACCCGTACGTTCCAGAGCGCGCTGCCCGCCGGTGACTACTGCGACATCCAGTCCGGCAAGGGCGTCACGGTGAACGGCTCCGGCCAGTTCACCGCGACCCTGGGCGCCAACACCGCCCTGGCCCTCCAGGTGAACGCCCGCACCTGCACGGGCGGCGGCTCCACGGACCCGGGCACCGACCCCGGCACGGGGACCTCCGGCGCCGCCTTCGGCGTCAACGCCACCACCCAGCTCGGCCAGAACATCTACGTCACCGGCGACCAGCTGGCCCTCGGCAACTGGAACACCAGCGCCGCCCTGAAGCTCGACCCGGCGGCGTACCCGGTCTGGAAGCTGGACGTGGCCCTGCCCGCGGGCACCTCGTTCGCGTACAAGTACCTCCGCAAGGACGCGAGCGGCAACGTCACCTGGGAGAGCGGGGCGAACCGCACCGCCACGGTCCCCGCCACCGGCAGGGTCACGCTGACGAACGACGTCTGGCGCGGCTGACCGCCCGCCGCCACACCCCGCCCCGCCCCGCGCAACGCGCCGGGGCGGGGCGGTCCCACAGCCGAACCCGGCCCGTCGAGACCCCCGTACACGCACACGTACGCAAGGAGAACCGCCCCGTGTCCCGTCCCACCCTCCGGCGGGGAGCCGTCGCCGCACTCTGCGCGGCGCTCCTCCCCGTCGTCCCGGCGGCGTCCGCCTCCGCCGCGCCGAGACCACCGGCCCCGCCCTCGGACGCGAAGCTCGCCCGGGAGCCCGCCCGCCACGACCTGACGCGGGAGCAGTTCTACTTCGTCATGCCGGACCGGTTCGCCAACGGCGACCGGGCCAACGACCGCGGCGGGCTCACCGGCTCCCGCTCGGAGACCGGCTACGACCCCACGGACAAGGGCTTCTACCAGGGCGGCGACCTCAAGGGCCTCACCGGGCGCCTCGACTACATCAAGGGCCTCGGCACCACCGCCATCTGGCTCGCACCCATCTTCAAGAACCGCCCCGTCCAGGGCACCGGCAAGGACGCCTCCGCCGGGTACCACGGTTACTGGATCACCGACTTCACCCAGGTCGACCCGCACTTCGGCACCAACGCCGACCTGGCGAAGCTGATCGGCAAGGCCCATGCCAAGGGCATGAAGGTCTTCTTCGACGTCATCACCAACCACACCGCCGACACCGTCGACTACGCCGAGAAGACCTACGGCTACCGGCCCAAGGGCGCCTACCCCTACCTGGATGAGGACGGCCGCCCCTTCGACGACGCCAAGGGCCTCGCGAAGGTGAACGCGGACTCCTTCCCGTACACCCCGAAGAACACCAGCACCCCGCAGAACCCCGGGCGGAAGGTCCCCGCCTGGCTCAACGACCCGACGATGTACCACAACCGGGGGGACTCCACCTACGCCGGTGAGTCCACCACGTACGGCGACTTCTCCGGTCTCGACGACCTGTGGACCGAACGCCCCGAGGTCGTCTCCGGCATGGAGAAGATCTACGAGAAGTGGGTCCGCGACTTCGGCATCGACGGCTTCCGGATCGACACCGTCAAACACGTCGACCTGGACTTCTGGACCCAGTGGGCCACCGCCCTCGACGCCTACGCGGCCAAGCGGGGCCGCGAGGACTTCTTCATGTTCGGCGAGGTCTACTCCTCCGACACCGCCGTCACCTCGCCCTACGTCACCCGCGGGCGCCTCGACGCCACGCTCGACTTCCCGTTCCAGGAAGCCGCCCGCCGGTACGCCTCCCAGGGCGCCCCGGCCACCGGGCTCGCCGCCGTCCTCGCCGACGACTACCGCTACACCACCGACAAGGCCAACGCCTACGAGCAGGTCACCTTCCTCGGCAACCACGACATGGGCCGCATCGGGACGTTCCTGAAGCAGGACAACCCGAAGGCCGACGACGCCGAGCTCCTCGCCCGCGCGAAGCTCGCCAACGAGCTGATGTTCCTCGGCCGCGGCAACCCCGTCGTCTACTACGGCGACGAGCAGGGCTTCACCGGCGCGGGCGGCGACAAGGACGCCCGGCAGACCCTGTTCGCCTCGCGGACCGCTGACTACCTCGACGACGACCAGCTCGGCACCGACCGCACCCACGCCTCCGACGCGTACGACACCGGCCACCCGCTGTACCGGAACATCGCCGCGCTCTCCGCGCTCACCCGCAACCACCCGGCCCTGCGCGACGGGGTGCAGACCGAGCGGTACGCCGAAGGCTCCGTGTACGCCTTCTCCCGCACCGACCCCGCCGCACCGTACGAGTACCTCGTCGCCTCCAACAACGGCACCGCCCCGCGCACCGTCGACCTGCCCACCGGCTCCGCGCACACCGGCTTCCGCACCCTGTACGGCGGTTCCGGCACCGTCCGCAGCGGCGCCGACAAGAAGGTCACCGTCACCATCCCGGCCCTGTCCAGCGTCGTGCTGCGGGCCGGGGAGGTGCCGCCCGCCCCGGCCGCCAAGCCCTCGGTCACCCTGAAGGCGCCGGCCGCCGGAGCCACCGGCACCGTCGAGCTCACCGCCGACGTGGACGGCGGACAGCTCAACCGCGTCGTGTTCGCCGCCCAGACCGGCAACGGCGCATGGGTCACGCTCGGCTCCGCCGACCACGCCCCGTACAAGGTCACCCAGTACGTCGGCGCCACGGTGAAGGCCGGTACGCCACTGCGCTACAAGGCCGTCGTCGTCGACCGCACCGGCCGCACCGCGAGCGCCCTCGCCTCGGCCACCGCCGGACAGGCCCCCGCCGAACCGGGGCCCGTCGCCGTCGAACGCGACTACGCCGTCGTCCACTACCGGCGCACCGACGGCGACTACGACGGCTGGCAGCTCCGCTCCGGTGACACCACCGCCCCCTTCACCGGGCGCGACGCCTACGGAGCCTTCGCCTGGATCAAGCTCGCCGAGGGCACGGCCGACCTCGCGTACACCGTCGAGAAGGACGGCACCGCCGACGGGCCGCGGCGCACCGTCGACCTCGCGAAGACCGGCGAGGTCTGGATCGCGCAGGGCGAGGACGGCCAGGCCGACGAGGCACCCGACGGCGCCCGCCCGCCACAGGACACCACCAAGGCCGTGCTCCACTACTACCGGCCCGACGGCGACTACGACGGCTGGGGCCTGCACACCTGGACCGGCGCCAAGAACCCCACCGACTGGGCCAAGCCGCTCCAGCCGGTGAAGCAGGACGCCTCCGGCGCCACCTTCGAGGTGCCGCTCACCGAGGGCGCCACCTCGCTCAGCTACATCCTGCACAAGGGCGACACGAAGGACCTCCCCAGCGACCAGTCCCTCGACCTCACCACCTACGGGCACGAGGTCTGGCTGCTCGGCGCCACCCCCGGCTACCTGCTGCCCCAGACCGGCGGCGTACCCGCCCCCGACCTCTCCAGGGCCGAGGCGCAGTGGATCGACGCCAGCACCGTCGTGTGGAAGGTCAAGGCCACCGACGCCACCAGCCAGCAGCTCGTCTATGCGAAGGACGGCGCCCTCGCCGTCGCCGACGGGGCGCTGACCGACGAGGGGCAGTGGCTGCGGCTCAGCCCCGCCGCGCTCACCGACGCGCAGAGGGCGAGGTACCCGCACCTCAAGGACTACCCGGCGTTCACCGTGGACGCCCGTGACCGGGGGCGCGTCCGCGAGGCACTGCGCGGCCAGCTCATCGCCACCCAGCGCGCCGCCAACGGCGCCCTGCTCGCCGCCACCGGCGTACAGAGCGCCGGAGTCCTCGACGACCTCTACGGGAAGAACGCGGCGAACGCCGCACTCGGCCCGGTCTTCGACGCCAAGGGCCGCCCCGCCCTCTCCGTCTGGGCCCCCACCGCCCGCACCGTCGCCCTCGAACTCGACGGCCGCCGCGTTCCGATGCGCCGCGACGACCGCACCGGCGTCTGGTCCGCCACCGGCACCAGGAGCTGGACCGGCAAGCCCTACCGCTACCTGGTCGACGTCTGGGCCCCCACCGTCCAGAAGTTCGTCACCAACGAGGTCACCGACCCCTACTCCACCGCGCTGACCACCGACTCCGCGCGCAGCCTCGTCGTCGACCTCGACGACCCGCGGCTCGCCCCCCGGGGCTGGTCCGGCCTGAAGAAGCCCGCCGCCGCCCCGCCGCGCGACGCCCAGATCCAGGAACTGCACATCCGCGACTTCTCGATCGCGGACCGCACCTCGAAGCACCCCGGCCAGTACCTGGCCTTCACCGACACCCGTTCCGACGGGATGAAGCACCTCAGGCGGCTCGCCGACGCCGGGACGGACTACGTCCACCTGCTGCCCGCCTTCGACATCGGGACGATCCCGGAGAAGAAGTCCGCGCAGGCCCGGCCCGCCTGCGACCTGTCCGTCTACGCCCCCGACTCGGAGGAACAGCAGGCCTGCGTGGCGAAGGCCGCCGCCAGGGACGGCTTCAACTGGGGCTACGACCCGCTGCACTACACCGTCCCCGAGGGCTCCTACGCCTCCGACCCGGAGGGCACCCGGCGCACCGTCGAGTTCCGGCGGATGGTGCAGAGCCTGAACGGCACCGGACTGCGCACCGTCATGGACGTCGTGTACAACCACACCGTCGCCTCCGGGCAGGACGGCAAGTCCGTACTCGACCGGATCGTGCCCGGCTACTACCAGCGGCTTCTGGAGGACGGCACCGTCGCCACCTCCACCTGCTGCGCCAACACCGCGCCCGAGAACACCATGATGGGCAAGCTCGTCGTGGACTCGGTCGTCACCTGGGCCAGGCAGTACAAGGTCGACGGCTTCCGCTTCGACCTGATGGGCCACCACCCCAAGGCCAACATCCTCGCCGTCCGGGCGGCGCTTGACGCGCTGACCGTGGCGAAGGACGGCGTCGACGGGAAGAAGATCATCCTGTACGGGGAGGGCTGGAACTTCGGCGAGATCGCCGACGACGCCCGCTTCGTCCAGGCCACCCAGAAGAACATGGCCGGTACCGGCGTCGCGACCTTCTCCGACCGGGCCCGCGACGCCGTCCGGGGCGGCAGCCCCTTCGACGAGGACCCCGGCGTGCAGGGCTTCGCCACCGGCCTGTACACCGACCCCAACACCTCGCCCGCCAACGGCACGAAGGCCGAGCAGAAGGCCCGGCTGCTGCACTACCAGGACCTGGTCAAGGTCGGCCTCACCGGCAGCCTCGCCGACTACACCTTCACCGACACCTCCGGACGCACCGTCAAGGGCTCCGAGGTCGACTACAACGGCGCCCCCGCCGGATACGCCGCGGCCCCCGGCGACGCCCTCGCCTACGCGGACGCCCACGACAACGAGTCGCTGTACGACGCGCTCGCCTTCAAGCTCCCCGCGGGCACCCCGGCGGCAGACCGGGCCCGCATGCAGGTCCTGGCCATGGCCACGGCCACCCTCTCGCAGGGCCCCGCGCTCTCCCAGGCGGGCACCGACCTGCTGCGCTCCAAGTCCCTGGACCGCAACTCCTACGACAGCGGTGACTGGTTCAACGCCCTGCACTGGGACTGCCGCGACGGCAACGGTTTCGGCCGCGGACTGCCCCCGGCCGCCGACAACGCCGGCAAGTGGTCCTACGCCAGGCCGCTGCTGGCCGACCCCGCGCTGCGGCCCGGCTGCGCGCAGATCGACGGCGCGTCCGCCGCGTACCGGGACCTGCTCACCCTTCGCACGACGGAGCGGGACTTCTCCCTCGCCACCGCCGGACAGGTGCAGTCCGCCCTGTCCTTCCCGCTCTCCGGGAAGGACGAGACGCCCGGCGTGATCACCATGCGGCTCGGGAAGCTGGTGGTCGTCCTCAACGCGGCCCCCGGCACCACGACCCAGACCGTCCCCGCGCTGGCCGGCCAGCCGTACGCCCTGCATCCGATCCAGGCGAACGGCGCGGATAGTACCGTCAAGAAGTCGGGATATGAGCGGAGTTCGGGAAGTTTCACCGTTCCGGGTCGTACGGTGGCGGTTTTCTCCCTGAAGTAGGCCGGAACAGCGCTACCTTGAGAGGCAGCAGCCGTCGGGGAATGCCGCAGCATCGCATCCCCGGCGCACGTCCTCCCACCCCCGGCCGGTCCTGGCCCCTCCCCGGTACGCCGGGCGTCCCCCACGCGCCCGTGCCGCACCGGGGCAGGGGCCGGGGCCGGCCGGTCCACCTGTTTCGGCGACGGTGACCATGGCGAGCAACATCCCCGAGGAGACCAGCAGTTTTGTCGGACGGAAAGCGGAGCTCGCCAGGCTGGAACACACCCTCGCCACGCACCGGCTGACCACGCTCACCGGCCCCGGCGGCGTCGGCAAGACCCGGCTCGCCGTCCGCGCGGCCCGGCAGGCCGCCACCACGCACCGCGACGGCACGTGGTGGGCCGACCTGTCCCCGCTCCATGACGACGGGCTGCTCATCGCCACCGTCTCCGACGCGGTCGGGCTCTCCGACCACACCCTGCGCATGCCCATCGACGCCCTGTGCGAATGGCTCGTCGACAAGGAACTGCTGCTCGTCCTCGACTCCTGCGAGCACGTGCGCCCGGCCTGTGCCCATCTGCTCGGCGAGATCCTCACCACGTCCCCCGGCCTCACCGTGCTCACCACCAGCAGGGAGCCCCTGGGCATCCGGGGCGAGCAGGTCGTGGAGGTCGGGCCGCTCCCCGTGGAGGGCGCGGCCGACGCCCTGGCCCTCTTCCGGGACCGGGCCTCGGCGTCCGCCCTGCGGCCCGCCCTCGACGAGCCGGGCGACGCGGAGGCCGCCACCGAGATCTGCCGCCGTCTCGAAGGCATCCCGCTCGCCATCGAGCTGGCCGCCGGAGCCCTCGGCCGGGAGACCGTCGAACAGATCGCCGCCCGGATCAGGTCCCGCTTCGACCTCCCGGCCGACAGCTCCCTCTGGCCGCCGCGCCACCGCACCCTGCGCACCGCCATCGGCTGGAGCCACGAGCTCTGCGCCCCGCTGGAACGGCTGCTCTGGGCCCGGCTCACCGTCCTGCGCGGCCCCTTCGACGAGGCCACCGCCCGCCAGGTCTGCGCCGGAGGACCCCTCACCCCCGACGGAGTGTCCCGGGCGCTGGCCGGGCTGGTCACCAAGTCCGTCGTCCAGCGCGACGGCGTACGGCACCGGATGCTCGACACCATCCGCGAGTACGGACGGATGTGGCTCGCCGAACTCCACGAGGAACGGGCCGCCGCGGACCGGCACGCCGCCTGCTTCCTGGGCCTGGCCCGTGACGCCCACGCGGGCTGGACCGGCGACGACCAGATCAGCTGGTACCACCGCATCGCCGACGCCCACGCCGACCTCTGCGCCGCCCTCGACCACCTGCTGGTCCACGACACCGCGGGCGCCCAGGAGATGGCGGGGCGGATCGGCTTCTTCTGGTGCTGCTGCGGCCACCTCCCGCAGACCCGCGACTACGCCCGCCGCGCCCTGGACGCCGGGCCCATCGTGGGCCCCCACCGCACCCGGGTGCTCTGGGTCCTCGGCATGACCCTGATGCTCCAGGGCGACTACCCGGCCGCCCGCCGGATCGGCCGCCAGTGCACCAGAGAGGCCGAACGCGACGGCACCGACGAGGGAATCCTCGCCGCCGCCTACCTCAGCGGATTCACCGACCTGATGACCGGCCGCCCCGAATCGGGCCTGCGCGAGGCCGAGCGGGTGCTCCGCCTGACCGGCACCGACACCCCGCTGGAGCGCGCCTACCGGCTGAGGTGCCGCCTCATCATCGTCTTCGCGCTGACCGGGCTCGGCCGGCTCGACGAGGCGGCGCAGGCTGCGGCGATGCTCCGTGCCGCCTGTGAGGCCCTGGACGAGTGCTGGACCCGCAGCTACGTCGACTACCAGCTCGCCCTGATCGCGCTGATGCGCGGCGAGGCCCAGGAATCCGCCGCCCACGCCCGCGCGATGCTCGCGGGCAAGCACCGGCTGCGCGACCGCTTCGGTATCGCGCTGGGCCTGGACATCCTGGCCGCGGCGATCGCCGCCCAGGGCGCCGGGGCCCGCGCGGCCCGGGTCTACGGAACGGGGCAGGTCTACTGGCGCATGGTCGGCCAGCCGCAGCGCGGCACACCCGAACTGGGCCCGTTGCGCGAGGCGTGCGAGCGCCAGGCCCGCGAGGCCGTCGGCGACGCCGCCTACCAGCGGGCCTTCGAGCGGGGCCGGAGGGACAACGCGGAGGTGGGCCTGGCCGCCGCGCTCCAGGGCGAACTGCTCCTGTAGGCGCGGCGCCGGTTCACGGCAGCCGCTGCGGCGGCACCGCCGGCACGGCGGGTGCCAGCGAGGACAGCCGCCCCAGCAGCTCCCCGAACGGCCCGTCCGGGGGCTCCTGCCCGAGCACCCGCAGCACGATCCCCGCCATCTCGGCGTCGTACGCGGCACTCACCGCGGCCAGCGCCGCGAAGTCGTGCACCAGCTGGCGCTCCAGCTCCGCGCGGGGGATCGTCCGTCCGTCCAGCCAGATCAGCGCCGTCGACTCGGCCAGCGACACCCAGGAACGCACCACCAGCTCCAGCCGGGCCGGTGGGTTCGCGACGCCCAGATGCTCCAGGATCTGCGCACAGGCCGCCTGCCGCACCCCGTCGATCATGGCGTTCGCCGTCGAGGAACCCGCCGCCGGTCCGCCGCGCATCAGCGCCGAGAAGCCGGGACCGTGCTCGTCGACGAAGTCGAAGAACCGCCCCATCACCCGCAGCAGACGCTCCCCGAGCGGACCCTCCCTGGGCTCCACGAACCGGGCCGCCAACTCGTCGGCGGCCCGCCGCAGCGCGGCCTCGTACAGGCTCTGCTTCCCCGGGAAGTAGTGGTAGACCAGCGGCCGGGAGATTCCCGCGGCCGCCGCGATCTCATCGATCGACACCTCGTCCGGGGCGCGGAGACTGAACAACTCCAGCGCGACACCGATCAATTGCTGTCTGCGCTCCTCGACGCCCATCCTGCGGCGCACCCCGGTCGTCATGCCGCACAGCGTACCGAGTGGGGCGGCGGTGGAGCGGCGCCGGGACACCCGGGGCGCGCCCGGCCGGGCCGGACGCACACCCTCACAGATCCAGCACCAGGCGCGGGCCGCGGCAGCGCGACACGCAGATCAGCATCGCGTCCGCCCGCTCGGCATCCGTCAGGAGCTCGTCGCGGTGGTCGACCTCGCCCTCCACGACCCGCTGGCGGCAGGTGCCGCAGAAGCCCTGTTCGCAGGAGTACGGGACGTACGGCACTTCCTCGCGCACCGCGGCCAGCACCGAACGGTCCGCGGGCACCTGGACCGTACGGCCCGAGCGGCGCAGCTCCACCTCGAAGGGCGTGGCGTCGGCCGACGAGCCGGACGCCGCCGTGAAGCGCTCCAGGTGCAGGGTGCGGCCCGGCGGCAGGGCGGTGGCGACCGCGTCCATCAGGGGCTCCGGGCCGCAGCAGTACACGGCCGTGCCCGGCTCCGTCCCCGCCAGGGCCGCGGCGGTTTCCAGACGGCCCGCCTCGTCCTCGGGGACGACCGTCACCCGGCCGCCGCCCGCGTCCAGCCGCTCGATCTCGTCCAGGAACGGCATCGAGGCACGGGAGCGCCCCCCGTACAGCAGCCGCCAGTCGGCGCCCGAGGCGGCCAGGGCCCGCAGCATCGGCAGGACCGGGGTGATCCCGATGCCGCCCGCCACGAACAGGTAGGCCGGGGCCTCGGTCAGCGGGAAGCGGTTGCGCGGCTCGCGGACCTCCACCTCCTCGCCCTCCCGGAGCCGTTCGTGCACCTCGCGGGAGCCGCCCCGGCCGTCCTGGACCAGCCGGGCCGCGACGGTGTAGGTGTCGGGGTCGGCCGGGTCACCGCACAGCGAGTACTGCCGGACCAGGCCGGAGGGCAGCAGCAGGTCCAGATGGGCGCCGGGCTGCCAGGCGGGCAGCCCCGAGCCCTTGAGGCGGAGCTGGACGACACCCTCGGCCGGAGTGCTCCGCTCGCTGACCAGCAGCCGCCAGGTGGTCGTGACGCGCCGCTCGGCATGGCCCGAGACCGGCTCCTCCAGGGCGGGCAGCGGCCACAGCGGGGAACGCTGGACGCGTCGGCGCAGGGCACGCCTGGCCAGCAGGGCGGTGCCCGCGACCAGGACGACGGTACGCAGGCGGGGCCGGGGGAGCGGCATGGTCAGCGGGTTCCCGTCGTACGGGCCTCGGCGGCCGTGGCCGCGGGCGAGTGGGCGAGGTAGTCGATGGCCTGGGCGGTGCTGCCCTCCTGCGAGGGGTGGTAGCCGCGGCTCAGGTAGCGGGGGGCCGAGCGCAGCAGATCGCCGGTGGCGGGCAGGGTGCCGCGCTTGCCGCCGCGGTAGAACTCCTTGAAGGATCCCCTGCCGTTCAGCAGGCTCGGGTCGTTCTCCATGAAGAAGCGGATGCCGCGCTGCCAGAGGAAGACCAGCGCGCTGAACGCCGAGGCCCAGGTGCGGGCCCGCCGCCGGTAGCCGCCGTCGACGTGCATGAACACCTCGAAGGCGACCGAGCGGTGTTCGACCTCCTCCGCGCCGTGCCAGCGCAGCAGGTCCAGCATCATCGGATCGGCGCCCCGCCGGTCCAGCTCCCCGGCGTTCAGCACCCAGTCCCCGAGGAAGGCGGTGTAGTGCTCGATCGCCGCTATCAGCGCCACCCGCTCCCTCAGCCACCAGGTGCGCGCCCGGCCGGGCGGCAGCGTCCGGTCCCCGAGCAGCTTCTCGAAGAACCAGTCGACCTGCGCGGTGTACGGCGTCGGGTCGAGGCCCAGTTCCCTCAGCCGGGGCAGCACGTCGTCGTGCGCCTGGGAGTGCACGGCCTCCTGGCCGATGAAGCCGATGACGTCCTCGCGCAGCCGCTCGTCGTGGATGTACGGCAGCACCTGCCGGTACACGTGGATGAACCAGCGTTCCCCGGCGGGCAGCAGGAGATGGAGCACGTTGATGGTGTGCGTGGCGAACGGATCGCCCGGCACCCAGTGCAGAGGCGTCTTCTCCCAGGAGAAGGAGACCTGACGGGCCTTGAGCGGAGTCCGCTCCGACGTGACCGGCGCCGGCTGCGTGTTAGACATGCCGTCAATGTACTGAGAGGTAAGGCCCAGGAACAGGGGCGTGCGGCGAATTCCTGGTCTCCGCCGAAGCCGCCCCCTCACCGCAGCCCGCCCACCCGACTCCCGTCCGCCAGCGTCCCGTTCAGCCGGGCCCGGTCGCCCGCGCGGGCCCGCACCGCGAGCAGCCGTCCGCCGGAGCGCCCCTCCACCCCGCCCGACGCCGCCAGCGAGGCGACCTGTTCGCTGCCCGCCGCCAGCACGTACCAGCGGCCGCCCCGCGACCGCCACAACACCCCCGCCAGCACCCGGGGGTCACGCACCCCGCAGGCCGGGGAGTCCTCGGCGCGGGCCGCGACCGCGCCCGGCGGACCGCCCGTCGCCACGGCGGGCGCCGACGGGGCCTGGAACTGGGCGAGGACCCTGCTCCCGGCACCGCGCCAGGTCTCCGCCCGGGTGCAGAACCAGCGCGCCACCCCGTCCCCCTCGGGCAGCGGCTGCTCGGCGAACCGCCAGGAGTTCACCGACCGCACCCCGGCCGACCGCACCGACGGCAGCAGACAGGCCGTCCGCGCCCAGCCGTCCCGCTCCGTCCGCCCCGCGACATCGTGCGGGGCGGACGGCGGACCCGAGGTCAGCCGGGCCGGGACCAGCTCGCCGAGATCCGTCAGCAGCCGGGCCGCCGCGCCGTCGCGCAGCTCGACCGCCGGCCAGGACCGGCAGCCCGACGCGGTGGCCGGTCCGGCCACCGCGTCGGTCACCCCGTCGGCGCGCCGCCCCAGCGGGCGCGGGGCGCCGTCCGGTGCCAGCAGGTCCCGCACCGACACCGCGCTCACCCAGGGCGCGGTGAGATAGCGGACGCGCTCGCCGGACCGCGCCACGACCAGGGCGGATGCCGACGCCCGGTCCGCGCCGTCGACCCGGGCGAAGTCCAGCGCGGCGCCCGCCGTGCGGCCCGCGTCACGGGGCTCGGCGTACCGCACCACGCGCAGCCCGTCGTAGAGCAGCACCACCGCCGCCCGCCCTACCCCGCCCGCGTACAGCAGTTGAGGCGCCCCCATCGGCGGGCCGGCCGGGGTGTCCGAGGTCACCGAGACCCGTACCGCGCCGCCCGGCCGGGCCCAGGCCCCGAGCGCCCGGCGCAGCAGTCCGGCATCCCCGGCACGGTCGCCCCGGGCGGGCCAGGCGGTGAAGTCGGTCCGCGCGGAGCGCCGCCAGGACGCCGCGTCCACCCGGCCCAGCCGCCCCGGGTCCAGGGCCGCGGACGCGGCGGCCTCCCGGGGGTCCGGCGCCCCGCCCCGCCCCGGCCGGTGGCCCGCCGGGCCCAGCAGCGCCCCGCACACCAGCAGCGCCGCCCCGGCCGCCAGCGCCGCCTTCGCGTACTGGCGGCGGCGCAGCAGGTCCGGCGGGCGGGCCTGGAGCGAGCAGGGGTCGAACTCCGGGGAGCCGAGGAGCGCGTACGGCGCCGAGACCGCCTCCGCCTCGGCGAGCGCCGCGTGCGGGTCGGCGACCCCGGCCGCCGCGAGGACCCGCCGCGCCTCCGCGTCGGCCAGCCCCTCCAGACCGCGCAGGGCGTGGGCCGCGCGGCCCGGTCCGGAGAGCGCGGCCAGGGCGTTCTCCAGGGCGAGCCCCTCCGTTCCGCCCGAGTGCGGCAGCAGCCGCAGCCCCCACACCAGCGGGAGCGGCGACGGCAGCCGGGCGCGGAAGGAGCGGCGGCGCTCCCGCCCCGCCTCCAGCGCCGCCCGCAGCACCCGCAGCCGGGCCCGCGCGTACGACGGGCCGGCCGCCGGTGCCGCCCGCGGCGGCCCGTCCTCCCGCGCGGCCCGGCGGCAGGGCAGCAGACAGCGCTGGGCCAGCGCATGGGCCGTCAGTACCCGGCGGTGGCTGCCCGGGGTCGGCGGCAGCACCAGATAGCCGAGCCGGACCAGCCGCGCGTAGTGCTCGACGAGCGCCGCCCCGGCCCGCTCCCCGCCGGGTGCGGCGGAAGGTACTTCAGGCAACGGAGACACGTTCGGCAGAACGAGCGAATCGTGCGATGGTCACCCCAGCCCCGGCCCGCCGGGCTCCCTCACCGCAGGTGCCAGGAACTGAACTCGGCCGTGCCGCGCAGCCCGCTGCCGCCGTTCGTCGCGGTCATGAAGATCCCGACGTCCTGGACCGCCGCCGTGCCCGGCACCGTCACCGTGCCCACCTCCCGCCAGACGGCCCCGCCGTCGGCGGAGCAGGACGCCGTGCACGCGTTCCCCGACCGGGTCAGCCGCAGCAGCACCGGGGCCTTGATCCCGGTGATCCGCCGATACGCGTCCAGGGTGCCGTCGCCGTTGGTGTCGTACGAGAACACCACCCCGTTGGACGGGGTCACCGCCAGGTTCAGGAAGCCGCCGGAGCCCGGCGTCCCGAGGGCGTTGCGGACCACGATCCCGGCCCGCGCCCAGCCCCCGGTGTTCTCCTGCGCGTCGGCCCGCACGGTGACCTCGGCCCCGTCCGTCCACACCTCCGCCTGGTACGCGGTGCCGAACTGGCTGGTGCCCTTCCACAGGTCCTGGCCCGCCCCGTTCACCGCGAACCGCCCGCCCAGCTGCCCGAAGACCGCCGCGTTCGCGGTGTACGTGCGCCACCCCGGCTCCAGCGGCGCCGCCAGGTACACCGCGCCGTGCCGCACCTCGGTCACCCGCTCCTCGCCGAGCGGCCCGTACGCGGTGCTCAGCCCGTACGGCATCGGCCGCAGCGGCGCGGTCAGCGGCTCGGACGGGGCGGTGACCCGCCAGCCCACCGCACCGGAGCCGCCCGCCGCGACCCCGTCGAGCGAGGTGGCGCCCGTCGGGACGGCGGTGAGGCCGGTGAGCGCGAAGTCGACCCGGCCGGTGGCCCGCAGCCCGTTCAGGTTGCGGAAGGCGGCCGTCACCGTGCCGGTGCTGCCGGGGGTGAACGTCACCGGCTCGGCCGTGACCGTGACACCGCCCTGGTACGGGGCGGTGGACAGGGTCTCGAAGACCCGGCGGGCGGTGCGGTGCGCGTCGCCCGTCGGCCGCACCGGGAGGCGGTCGGTCCGGCGGGTCCACTCCTCCTCGCCCGGGTACCAGTCGAACGCCTTCGCCGCCCGGCCCTCCGCGAGGGCGTCCGTCAGCTCGCCCAGGTACGCCTGCCACTGCGGCAGATGGACCTCGGCCAGCAGCCCGTGCCAGTCCCGGTTGGCGTAGTTGCTGAGGGCGTCGGCCGCCGCCCGGTCCGCCCAGGTGGTGATCAGGGTGCGGGCCGTCCACTCCAGTCGCACCGCCTCCGCCGGACTCGTCGCCAGCCGCCGGGCGTCCTCCAGCCACGGCCCCAGCAGGAACGACCGGTGGCAGCCCGCCACCGAGTCCGCCAGGCGCATCAGCTTCAGCCAGAGCGCGGCGAGCACCCGGAACCTGTCCACGTCCCGGTCGGCCTGCGCGGCCCGCAACTGGGGCAGCAGGGTGCGTGAACGGCAGGCGAGCGCCTGCCGCGCCAGATCGGTCAGGTCGTAGCGGTAGCCGTCCGAGGCACGCAGCGCCGGACGTACGTCGAGGAGCGCGGCGAACGCCCGGTCGAACCCGGCCGGGTCGAAGGCGGTGTTCACCGAGGCGGTGATGCTGGGCCGCCGGGAGAAGAGCGAGTCGACGGGGCGCCCGTCGGTGCTCGTCAGCCGGTACGCGGTGGCGGCCAGCGCGCCGAAGGCGGCCTCCGCGGCACGGTCGCGTCCGCCGTACCGGAACGCCGGGTACGCCCGGAACCACGCCTCCCGGTCCACCTTCTCCGCCCGCCAGGCCAGCTCGCCGAAGAGCTCGAAGGCCGCCGGGTCGCGCTCGGTGGCCTCCGGCATGTACGCGGTGCCCGCCAAGGCGCTGCCCGGCTTGTCGCGCCAGGCGGTGAACTTCTCCGTCCAGCGGTCGGTGTTGGCGCCGATCGTCGTACGGCCGCCGAAGTTGGGGATGGTGCCGAAGGCGTACGGGGCCCCGCCCCAGTCCCTCTCCCGGTCGGTGACGGTGTCCAGGTCGGAGAGGCCGTCCACGATCAGCAGCCGGCTGGTGTCGATGGCGTCGAGCAGGGCGGGCCGGGGGTTGGCCTGCCAGCCGAGGATCACCCACGTCGCGCCGGGGTGCGCGGCGTGCAGCGCCGACTCCACGGCGCGGGCGGCGTCCGGCACCGGGACGTCCCCGGCGGTGCCGCCCTCGTGCAGCAGATCCATCTTGAAATGGGCCGCCGGACCGAACAGGTCCTCCTGGTGCCGGTAGAACGCGGCGGCCATCTCCGCGAAGACGGGGGTGCGCGGGTCGAGCCAGTCCGGTCGGCGCAGCCCGTTCCAGGTGCCCTGCGGCACGGTCCGGGCCCCCGGATTGCGCGCGGTGAAGCCGTCCGGGACCGTGCCGAAGTAGCCGGGCAGGACCGGCGCCATGCCCAGCTCCCGCATCCGGCCGGCGATCCTTCGGCCCAGCTCCGCGCGGCGCGCGATGAGTTCGGGGCCGAGCGGTCCGCCGTAGCCGCTCATGTTCTGGAGCAGCCACCACGGCTGGTGGGAGGGGGCGGGCAGCCAGGCGCGGGCCTCGGCGTCGCTGTAGCCGAAGTCCTGGAGCAGCCGGTGGTAGACGGCCTCCTGCCCGGCGGTGACCAGGACCTCGTTGCAGCCGTGCAGGGCGAGGACGTCGAGCGTCCGCTCCCAGCGGGCCCAGTCGGCGTAGGGGGCGGTGTACCCGTCGTGGGTGTCGTTGAGCGCGAACCGGTGCGGGACGGTCGCCGAGCGCTCCAGGGGCGCCCGGGGCGCGGGCAGCTTGCGCGGCAGCCCGGCGGTGTTGCCGCCCGCCCAGGAGATGACGGCGTCGCAGGTGTACTTGAGGTACCAGTGCGCCCCGGTCAGGGCCGCCGCCGGGGTGGTCGCCGCGATCTCGATCCGCCCGGTGGCGCCGGTGACCCGGAAGCGGTCCGGCGCTCCGCCGCCCCGGGGCAGGGCACGGAGCCGGAACTGGTCCGCGTGGTCCGGCAGCAGCCGGTGCAGCGCCGCGCCCGCCGCCGCCAGGTCACCGGCCGCGGCGGCCGGTGCGGGGGAGGCGGCGTATCCGGGGGAGGCGGCCCCGAACGCGGCGGCGGCGCCCACGGCTCCCGCGGCGCCCAGCAGCGTACGCCGCGTCGGCCGGGCGGAGCCGGAGGTGCTGATGGGCAGGGAGGGTTCCGTCATGATCCGCACTCCTCGGCGTCGTTCATGGTGGCGCATGCGACAACAGGTGCGTGCGCAGCGCACGGTAACGACGGGTGCGGGGGCGGGCAATGGTGCGTCCGGCGGGTTGTGCCGATCCAGCCGTTCGGCCGCACGGGCGGTGTCGTCCGGACCACCGCACGGCAGCGCGGCCGGGCGCCCGGACCGGCCGGGGCCAGGCGCACGAGGTCATCGTGGCGTTCACCGGCGCCCCGGTCGTCCGGCCGGCCAGCGTCGGCACCGTGCGGGCGCCGGTGCCCAGGACCACGTCGAGGGCGTCGCGGGCGGTGTGTCCGTGGCCGAGGAACGTCCGGAGCGACGCGTCGCTCACGGCGCCGCCCGACGCGAGCACGGCCAGGGTGAACTTCCGTATCCTCTCCAGCCGTTCGTCCGCGAGCGGCTGCCGCTGGCGCAGCGCCGCGACCAGCCCGGGGTCCGCGCCGCGCGCGGCATCGGGGTACGGGCCGGACCGGCCGGGGGCTTCGGACGGCTGCGGGCCTGGCGGGCCTGGCGGGCCGAGGCGCCCGGCGCCGACCGGGTCCGCGCGATGGCGGACGGCCTGCGCGCGATGGTGTCCCCGGGCGCGCTCCGGCTCGACGCGCGGCGCTGGTTCGGCGGCTGAGGCGCCCCGGAGCCCTGTGCCCGCCCCGGTCCGCCCCGGTCAGCTCCGGTCAGCCCCGGTCCAGATAGGCGAGCACCGCCAGGACACGGCGGTTGTCGTCGTCGGAGGGCGGCAGGGCGAGCTTGGCGAAGATGTTGGAGGTGTGCTTGGCCACCGCCCGCTCGGTCACCACCAGCTGTGCGGCGATCGCCACGTTCGAACGGCCCTGCGCCATCAGCTCCATGACCTCCCGCTCGCGCGGGGTGAGCCTGCCCATCGGTTCGTCGCGCGAGCGCCGGGTCAGCAGCTGCGCGATCACCTGGGGGTCCATCGCGGTGCCGCCCGCCGCGACCCGGCGCACCGCGTCCACGAACTGTCCGGCGTCGAACACCCGGTCCTTGAGCAGATAGCCGATGCCCCCGTTGCCGTCCGCCAGCAGCTCGCGCGCGTACAGCTGCTCCACGTGCTGCGAGAGCACCAGCACCGGCAGCCCCGGCCTGGCCCGCCGGGCCGCCAGCGCGCACTGCAGGCCCTCGTCCGTGTGCGACGGCGGGAGGCGCACATCGACGATCGCGACGTCCGGCTCCGACTCGGCGAAGGCCCGGGTCAGTTCGGGCCCGCTCTCGACGGCGGCCGCGATCTCGAAGCCGTACGCCTCCAGCAGCCGCACCAGACCGTCGCGCAGCAGGAAGAGGTCTTCCGCTAGGACAACTCGCAAGGAATCTCCATGGTCACCATGGTGGGGCCGCCGACCGGACTGCTGACGGCCATGACGCCGTCGAATGTACCGAGCCTGCGTTCGATTCCGCTGAGTCCCGAGCCGCCGCCGACCACCGCGCCGCCGCGCCCGTTGTCCAGGACGGTGATCCGCAGGGCGGAGTCCGTGTGACGGATGTCCACCTGGACCCGGTCCGCCCCCGCGTGCTTGGCCGCGTTGGTCAGCGCCTCGCTCACCGCGAAGTACGCCGCCGACTCGACCGCCGCGTCCGCCCGGCCGCCCAGCTCGGCCGCGACCTCCGAGGTGAAGGGCAGTCGCAGCGCCAAAGCCCGCACCGCGTCCCCGAGTCCACGCTCGGCGAGGACCGGCGGATGAATGCCCCGGACCAGATCACGCAGCTCGGCCAGCGCCTCGGCGGACGACTCCCGGGCCATGGCCAGGACCTTCTTCGCCTGCTCCGGGTCCTTCTCGATCAGCGCCTCGACCGTCCCCAGGCTCATGCCCATCGCGACCAGCCGGGCCTGCGCGCCGTCGTGCAGATCGCGTTCGATGCGCCGCAGTTCGAGGGCGGCGGTGTCCACGGCCTCGTGCCGGGTCTCGGTCAGCCGGTCGATGCGCCGGGCCAGCTCCTCCTGCGGGGCGGGGGCCAGGACGGAGCGCGCGATCAGGAAGTGGGCCCGCAGCAGCCGCTCGTTCACCAGCACCCCGACCCCGAGCAGCACCACGCCGAGCCCGGCGGCGGCCAGCCCGGTCGCCTGGTCGGAGACCGGGACGAAGCCGTACCAGTAGCGGTCGCCGGTGAAGATCCGCCACAGGCCCGCCGCCAGGACGAAGCCCTCCAGCGGGTAGAGCACCAGCGCGGCGGCCAGCGTCGCCACCAGGTATCCGGCCGTCGCGTCGACCAGCAGCCACCGCAGGTCCCGCCAGGTCGCCGGGTCCTTCAGCAGCAGCCCGGTCCGCCGCACCTGCCCGGCGAGTCCGTTGCGCAGATCCTCCGGGAAGGGGCGGTACGGAACCGGGATGCGGATCCCGGCCCAGTCCGCCGCGAGCAGCCTGCGCCGGTTGGCGTGCGTGCGGACCAGCTCCAGCGCACCCGGGGTGGTGAACAGCCCGATGCCCAGCGGGACGCACACGATCGACAGCACCGCCCACACCAGCAGGGTGAGCGAGCCGGCCAGACTCATGACCGACAGCACCAGCCCCCGCCAGGCGGCCAGCGCCGTGCCGCGCATCCGTCCCCTTGCCGCGTTCATTCCGGTCCGTCCCCCCTTGCCGGGCCCTCCGTCCGGGCCCGCTCGGGGACAGTCTCGCCCGGCGCGGCCCCGGACATCAGCCGTCGCGCCACCCGGACGGGGGTGTACCCAGCGCCACCGCCCCCGGCGCCGGGCCCACGCCGGTCAGGGAAGGTACTTGTAGCCGACCCGCCGTACCGTCTGGATCGAACGGCGGTGCTCGGCGCCCAGCTTGCGGCGCAGCCGGGCGATGTGGACGTCCACCGTGCGGCCGTCGCCCACGTGCCCGTAGCCCCAGACCGTGGTCACCAGCTGGTCGCGGGTGTGCACCCGGTGCGGGTGCGTCACGAGGTGCGCGAGGAGCTCGAACTCCAGGTACGTGAGATCGAGGGTGCTCCCGTCGACCGAGGCGGTGCGCCGCACGGGGTCTATCCGCACCGGCCCCGCCTCCGCGGCGGGCTCCGGCGCCGACACCACGAACTGGGCACCCGGGGCGCCGACGGCGGGCTGCTGGTCGGCCGGTACGAGGACCAGGTACCCGACCATCGGAGGCTGTCCCGGCAGCGCCGGAACCGTGTGCTGGGGAGCGGGCAGCCAGGTGGCGCCCGGGGGCAGGAGGGCAGCCGCGTCGGCGGGCCGGCCGGCCTCCTCGGAGGGGACGGCCCGCAGCCGGTGCCGGCTGGGAGGGAGCGTACGGGCGGAGGTGGTGGCCGCAGCGGAGGCCGGGGACGCCGAGGTGACGGCGGCCGCGACGGAGAAGGTACGGGTGTTCGCCATGAGGGTCAGCTCTTTCGCGCGAAGGAGTCGTCGGTGGACGGACTTGCTCGCACGCGGGCCGAAGGCCGGGGTGAGCGGCTTTAGAGGGCCTGCGCGTTCGACGCGCGACAACACACCCGGTCGAAGTCGTGGTGCTGACGGGACGGCCAGAACGGTTCGAGGTCGCTGCGACCTGTCGAGGTGTGCTGGAGGCTGGCCATGGCCCCATTGAACCAGACAACCCGGCCGCGCAGCAGACCCCTTCCGCCCGTCGGGACGGCCCGCGGAGTTACCTTCCTCACCCCGCCCGGCCCGCCCGTCCGGCCTGCCCCGCGCCAACCGCCCTCGCCGGTCCGGGGGTTGCCCGGCGCACGCGCGAGGCGCCAGCAGAGCGGCGGCGACGGCCAGACCGGCCAGGGTTGCCCGGCGCACGCACGAGGGCGCCCACCGCGGCCGGGGCCGAGGGCGCGCCCCGTGACGGTTGCCCGGCGCACGCGCGGGGGCGCCCACCCGGAAGGACGGGCGCCCCGCGGGCGACGGAACGGATACGGATCAGACCTGGCCGGCCTTCTCCAGTGCGGTGCAGCAGGTGTCGGTGATCAGCCGCGTGACGACGTACGGGTCGACGTTGGCGTTCGGGCGGCGGTCCTCGATGTAGCCCTTCCGGTCCCGCTCGACCTGCCAGGGGATGCGGACCGAGGCGCCGCGGTCGGAGACGCCGTAGCTGTACTCGTTCCACGGGGCCGTCTCGTGCAGACCGGTCAGCCGGTCGTCGATGCCCGCACCGTAGTTCTTGACGTGGTCCATCGGCTTCGACCCCTCGCCCAGCGACTCGCACGCCGTGATGATCGCGTCGTAGCCCTCACGCATCGACCGGGTGGAGAAGTTGGTGTGCGCGCCCGCCCCGTTCCAGTCACCCTTCACCGGCTTCGGGTCCAGGGTCGCGGAGACGTCGAACTCCTCGGCGGTGCGGTACAGCAGCCAGCGGGCCACCCACAGCTGGTCGGATACCTCCAGCGGGGACAGCGGGCCGACCTGGAACTCCCACTGACCGGGCATGACCTCGGCGTTGATGCCGGAGATCCCGAGCCCCGCCCGCAGACAGTTGTCGAGGTGCTTCTCCACGATCTCCCGGCCGAAGATCTCGTCGGCGCCGACACCGCAGTAGTAGCCGCCCTGCGCGGCCGGGAAGCCGCCCTCGGGAAAGCCGAGCGGCCGGTGCCCGGCGAAGAAGGTGTACTCCTGCTCGATGCCGAAGACCGGCTCCTGACCGGCGAACCGCCCGGCCACCTCGCGCAGCGCGGCCCGGGTGTTGGACGCGTGCGGCGTCATGCCGATGTCCAGGACCTCGCACAGGACGAGGATGTCGCCACCGCCCCGGATCGGGTCCGGGCAGCTGTACACCGGCTTCAGCACCAGGTCGGAGGCGTGTCCCTCGGCCTGGTTGGTGCTGGAGCCGTCGAAGCCCCAGAGCGGCAGCTGTGCCGCCTCGGTCGAGACGTCCCCGGCCAGGATCTTCGTCTTGGAGCGGAGCTTGGCGGTCGGCTCGGTGCCGTCGATCCAGATGTACTCGGCCTTGAACGTCACGGAAGCCATCCTTTGCGGTGCTGCGGTCCTGCGGTCCGGTCTCTGCTCCGCAGCTTCGCAAGCCGCGATTTCCCGGCCGTTGCCCGGATGTGAACCCCGTGTTACCGGGATTTCCGCCCCGTTTCACCGAGGTTTCCGCCCCGCGTCACCAGGCCCTCCGCCCCGGCGTCACGGTGCCTTCCGTCCCGCGTCACCGGGATGTCCGCCCCGGGAACGACCGCCCCCGGTCCCGCAGCAGCGCCTCGAATCCGGCCGCCCGGATGCGGCGCACCACCTCCTCCTCGGTGGTGCCCAGTGCCTCGGCCGCCCCCGCGATCCGCCAGTGGGCCGCGGCCAGCCGGTGCAGCAGATGGCCGCGCCTGACCTGCGCCTCCGACAGCCGGAACGTCTTCAGGTACGCCACCCGGCCCTTGTGATCGGTGATCGTCTCCCCGATGTGCTGGCCCTCCCCGCCCGGCCGGAACGGCGGCAGGAACCGCCACAGCGTGAACCCGCCCATCCGGTACACCCGGTCGAAGGCGTACGACGCGTCCAGCAGCTCGCCCGCGAACAGCGTGTCGTGTGCCCCGGCCCACTCCCGCTCCTGCCTGCGGGCCGCCGCCCGCAGTCCGGCGAGCGAGACGGGCCCCGGACCGTCCGGTATCCGCGCCGCGAACTCCGCCACCGGCGCGCCGTACAGCGCGTGCTGGTGGATCAGCTCGCCGTACAGGTCCTCCACCAACGAGGGGTGCAGCAGCCGGTAGTCCTCCGGATGCGGTACGGCGAAGGCGGCGGCCAGCGCGTCGGCCGCGTACACCATCACCCCGCACTGGCCCGGATGGATCTCGAAGACCCGCAGCGCGTCACCGAGCCCGCGCACCGACCACCCCAGGTACGCGTCCTCCGCCCTCGGTGACAGCCCGTCACGCAGCGCCTGCCGCGACCACTCCTCCCAGGCGGTGGAGGGCCCGCCGAAGTGCAGCGAGAGGTAGCCCTCCAGGGCGAGATGGAGCGGCAGGAAGCGCAGCCGGTCGCCCGGCCGCCGCTTGGCCATCCGGTGGTGGCGGTGGCGCTGGAGCCGTGCCGTCCGGGGCGCCCGCCCGTCCGCCCCGCCGAGCTGTGTCCCGTACGCGGCGGACTGCTCGCCCCCGCCCGACCAGTCGGCCACGAAACCGTGCGGGATCACCGAGGTGTAGTGCGCGCGCGGCCCGAGGTCCACCACGCCGTGGCCGTGCTCCGCGTACAGCTCCTCGTGCAGCCGCAGCCCCTCCACCGGCCGCTCGCGCACCAGCGGCACCAGCCGGATGCCGCCCCACACCTGCGCGGGGTGGGTGGTGAGCCCGGTCAGTTCGAGCCTGTTCACACCATCGCCCCCGTCCGGTCACCGTGCACGAACCGCGCCACCCGCCGGTCCAGGTACGCGTACAGCGCCGCCGTCCCCGTACGCCCCTCGGCGAAGCCCGCCAGCTCCACCAGCGCGGGCAGGTCCACCGCGTCCCGGATGCCCGCCGTGGGCACCCCCGGCGCCAGCCGCCGCACGTCGAAGCCCTCCGCGTCGTACACGGGGTTCAAATGCACCACCGCCGTGCGCCGGTCCGGATCGAGCCGGGTCCGCCAGACGCGCAGCACCTCGCCCGCGAGCCCCGGCGGCGCGTTGTCCCAGCCGTCCGAGACGATGACCAGCCGGTCCGGGCCCAGCTCCAGGGCGTCCAGCACCCGCATCCCGAGCGGTGTCGCCCCTGACGGCCGGACCAGCAGCGGATCGGTGCGGCCCGAGGTCCACAGCCCGGCGCACGCCCCCGGCGCAGCCAGTTGCTCCAGCAGGAAGTGGCAGGCCAGCGCCACGGCGAGCGGGCGCCGCCGCTTCTCGCCCGAACCGGACGAGGAGTAGCTGTCGTCCAGTACGGCCGCGACCCGGCCCCAGCTCCCGGCGTGCGGGCCCGCCGCGCGCCGGGCCGCCGCCCGCAGCGCACCGGTCAGCTCCGCACGGCGCGCGCGCCGGTCCTCGAAGCCGAGCGACAGGACGTACAGGGCGAGCCGGGTCAGCGGCATCGCGGCCAGGTCCACGTCCGCGTTCGCGGGCCCGGCCCGGTTCGCGGCGGTGCGCTGCTCCAGGGTCCGCAGCCGCTCCAGACGGGTCATCCGCGGCGCCATCCGCTCCAGGAACTCCGCGCGCTCCGTTCCCCGCCGGGCGGCGAAGCCCTCGGCCACGGTGAACGGCAGCTCCGTGACGGCTCCCTGCTCGTAGTGGGCGCGCCGCCAGGCGTCCAGCAGCTGGTGCGCGTAGCGCTTGCGGCGTTTCGGCCGGAACAGGAAGTCCCCGAGCTCGCCGTCCCCGCCGAATCCGAGATGGGCGTGGCGGGCGGCGGCCTTCAGCCCGGCGCGGTACTTCACCGCGTCGTGCGCCGGATCGGGCCGGGCGGCCAGCCAGTCCCGCATGATCGCCCGGGTGCGCCGGTTGTTCACCCCGGCCGCGCGCAGCGCCCGGAACAGCCGGTACACCCGCTGCGGCGGCAGCTTCGCCAGCCGGGCGGCGATCAGACGCCCCTCGACGCGCTTCTCCTCGGCGCTCGCGTCGGCGGCGTGCTCCAGCAGACCGCGGACGATGAGCGCGGCGTTGTGGTCGTTGATGTCGAGGGCGAGCGCGGCGGCGTAGACCCGGCGGTAGTTGACCCGTACGTACGCATGGAGGAAGTCCAGCGACAGCTGCTGCTGGTACGCGGTCGAGCGGAACTCGCGCTGGCCGGTCGCGGTGATCGCCGCGTTGACGAAGAGGAGGACGTCCTCGGCCGCGACGAGACCGGTGTCGGCCCCGGTGCTGATGGTCATCGATTCCCCCGTGGTGATGTCGCGCGCCCCGCTCCCGGGCGGGGTGCCGGCCGGGGAATGGGGGCGCGAACAGCGAAATCACTGCTTCAGAGGCACGTCCCGGAAGTCGCGCCGGAGTCCCGCGGCCGGCTCCGCAAACGTAACCAGCGACACGGCCCGGCGCCAACCCGATAAGGAAGCGGCCCGGCTCCGGCAGGGGCGCCACGGGCCTCGGCAAGGGGCGCGGACCAGCTTCGAACCGGGGGCGCGGACCGGCTTCAAATACGGGAGCGGACCGGTGGAACGGGCAGACTTGCCCCATGACGACACTTCCCGCGACCCCCCTGCGCATCGGCCTCGTCGGTACCGGGCCCTGGGCCCGCAACACTCAGGCCCCCGCCCTCGCCGCCCACCCGGGCGCTGTACTGAGCGGAGTGTGGGGCCGCCGCCCCGAGGCCGCGCGGGAGCTGGCCGACGCGCACGGTGCCCCGTCGTACAGCGGCGAGGCGGGCATCGACGAGCTGTTCGCCGCCAGCGACGCCGTGGCGTTCGCCCTGCCGCCGGACGTCCAGGCCCCGCTGGCCGCCCGCGCCGCCGCCACCGGCCGCCATCTGCTGCTGGACAAGCCGGTCGCGACCAGCGTCGCGGGTGCCCGCGAGGTGGTCCGGGCCGCCGGACAGACCGGGGTGGCCTCCCTCGTCTTCTGCACGCTCAGGTTCGCGGCCGACACCGCTGTCTGGATCGACGAACAGGCCGCCCTGGAAGGCTGGTTCACCGCCCGCGCCGAGTGGCTCGGGTCACTCTTCGCGCCGGGCTCGACCAGCGAGTACGCCGCCTCGCCGTGGCGTCAGGAGAAGGGCGGGCTGTGGGACGTCGGCCCGCACGTCCTGTCGGTCCTGATCCCGGTGCTGGGCGACGTGACCCGGCTGACCGCCGCCCGTGGCCCCTCCGGCACCACCCACCTGGTGCTCCGCCACACCTCCGGCGCGTCCAGCACGGTGACGCTCTCTCTGGGCGCCCCCGCGGCGGCGTCCGGTACGGAGATCGAGCTCCGGGGCGAGCGGGGCCGGGTCGCGCTGCCCCGCTGGAGCGACGCCGTCGGCTCGTTCCGGGCGGCGATCGACGCGCTGATCGACGCGGTGCGTACGGGGCAACCGCACCCCTGCGACGTACGGTTCGGCCTGCGTCTGACGGAACTGCTGGCCGAGGCGGAGGCGCAACTGGCGGGCTAGGGCCTCTCGTTTGGATCATGCCGGGCTCGCGGGGGCCGGCACGCACATCTGCCGCGTTGTCGTCAGTCACCGACGCTCCGCGTCGGCTCCTTCCTCCGCCTTGCAGCTGCACGCACCAGCCCCCGCTCCCTGATCCAGCCTGATCCAAACGAAAGACCCTAGCCGCGGGCGGGGCGGGGCGGCCAGGAGTCCCGAACGAGCCGAGATCCCGAACGGACCGGAGTCCCGAACGGACCGGAGTCCCGAACGGGCTGGGCCACCCCCTGCCGCCCCTTCCGTCTCAGCGGCCCAGGGCGTTCCGTACCGCCTCGTCCGTGCGCGCCACCACGGCGCTGCCGTCGTCCGCGGTGATGATCGGGCGCTGGATGAGCTTCGGGTGTCCGGCCAGCGCCGAGATCCAGCGCTCGCGCGAACCGGCCTCGCGCGGCCACTCCTTGAGCCCCAGCTCCTTCGCTTCGGCCTCCTGGGTCCGGGTGATGTCCCACGGTTCCAGGCCGAGCCGGTCGAGCACCGCCCGGATCTCGTCCGGCGAGGGCACGTCCTCCAGATAGCGGCGGACGGTGTACTCGGCACCCTCCGCGTCGAGCAGCTGTACCGCGCTGCGGCACTTGGAACAGGCGGGATTGATCCAGATCTCCATGGGGCCAACGGTACGCGAGGGATCGCCGAAAGCCCCTCGAAAGCCCGTCTGGCCAGGGCCGATTGTCAGTGCCCGGCAGTAAAATGGAGGCAGTTCGTGAGGGTTCCACGACCGTGCCAGGAGGTTGCCCATGGCCGTTGCCGCAGTCACGACCAAGCCGATCCACCAGCCCTTGATGAAGAAGCCGCTGCCCGCGGGCCGACCCCGCGAGTGGTACGTCTCGCACAACCGCCGCCTGAAGGCCATGCGGCTCGCGATAGCCCTGCTCGACACGGGGGTGTACTACCCGTCGACGGCGACCAACGCGAAGATACGCACCACCGCGGAGCGCGTCGGCATCCACCCGCCGTCCGACACGACCTGCCGCATGGTGCGTGCCCTGATCCGCTACGGCCGCTGACGGCCGGGTCCTTCGGCGGCCGTGCCCGCTCCCGCTCAGAAGCCGTCGCAGGCCGCCGTGGCGAAGGCGCCGGAAGCCGTGGCCGTACGGACGGGCCCGCCGTCCACCCGTACGGCGCAGGACACCTCGCCGCCCGCCGCGCCGAGGGTGACGGTGAAGGAGCCGCCGCTCATGAAGCCCCTGGTCAGGGTCTCCCCGGTCCAGGGCAGCGTCCGCAGCCTCAGCCGCGCGGCGGCGAGCCCGCCCTCCTGCCAGGACGGGTAGGTGACGGTGACGTCCTCGGCGGTCCCGGTGACCCGGTAGGTGATCCGGCGCGGCTGCGTCCCGTCCCGCGAGAGCGCGGCGGCGGTCAGGACGACGGCCGCGGCGCCCCCGGCGGTCAGCGCGAGCACCACCACCAGCAGCACCCAGGGCCACCGCCGCCGGGGCCGCACCGTCGCAGGGTCACCGCCCGGCCGCCCGTCGCCCATGCCCCCAGCCTGGCCCGACGCCCGCCGCACCGCCAGCCGGGCCGCCCGTCCGCCACCCGTCCGGCATACGCGGCGGTGCGCCGCGCCCCCGCGCGCCGTTCACTGGGGCAGGACACCCCGAGGAGAGCGACCGCGCTGGAGGCACGATGACCGCGAAGGCCACCCGAGGGCTGTGCGCCGTACTGCTGACGACGACCGTGATCACGACGGCCGCCGCCTGCTCCGACAACGGCGGCAGCGCCTCCGACACCGCGTCCAGAGCCGCGTCCGCCGCGGAGTCGGTGGCCTCCCGCGGCGCCGACGTGGTGGCCTCGGCGACGGCCGCCGCGAGCGAGAAGCTGAAGAACTTCAAGAACGGAGTCGACGCCACCTCCGACGTCAGGCTCTCCGCCCCGGCCACCGCGGCCGACGGCCGCACCACCACCGAGATCACCGTCGACAACAGCACCGACGCCACGAAGTCCTACGCGGTGCAGGTCAACTTCCGCGACCCGAAGGGCAAGCTGCTCGACGTCGTGGTGGTGACGGTCGGCGACGTGGCCTCCCACACCTCCAGGAAGGCCACGGCCCGCAGTAACCGCAAGCTCTCCGGCGAGGTCGAGGCCGAGGTGGGTACGGCCCTGCGGCACTGACCGGCGACGAGGTCAGGGCTGGACGGGCATCGACCAGCAGTTGGACGTGGCCGCCTTGCCGGAGAGGCGGTCGGTCAGCCAGGAGACGGCGCTGCCCTGGTCGGTGATGAGCGGCACGAGGTGGTTGGTGAGGATCTTGTCGCCGAGGTCCGGCAGCACGACGGCGTCGTAGGTGACGTTGCCGCCCTTGCCGCACCAGTCGACGGCGAGCTTCCGGGCCTGGGCGTGGGGCACGATGTCGTCCTGGACACCGGTGGCCAGCCGTACCGGCCCGGCGGGCTTGAGCGTGCCGATCCGCTGCTTGTCCAGGGCCGCCCGCGCACGGGGGTCGGCGGCGATGACGTCCCCGATGGACCTGCCGCTGACGGTCCACTTGTCGCTCTTGGCGAAGCCGTAGCCGAACAGCGCGTCGCCGACACACATCGTCGAGGCGTCGGCCAGGGCGGCTCGTCCGGCGGCGTTGACGTTCGCGTCGACGACCGCCCGCAGATCGGGGTCCGACTGGACGAAACCGTTGATCGACCAGGCCAGCGCACCGGCGAGCGCGCTGCCGTCGATGCCCTTCATGACCGCGGTCAGGTCCGCCGGGGGAGCACCGGAGTAGGTGCCGGAGAGGGGCACGTCGGGCGCGTAGGAGGTCTGGAGCTCGGCCGCCGCGGCGCTGGCACCGCCGCCCTGGCTGTATCCGTACAGGCCGGTCCGCGAAGCCGCGGTGACCGACGCGCCGGGTACGGCACGGGCGGCGCGGGCCGCGTCCAGCAGGGCGTGCGCCTCGTCGACGCGGTTGACGTAGGTGTGCAGGCGGTCGGTGGCACCGAGGCCGACGTAGTCGGTCACGACGACCGCGGCCCCGGTCGACAGGAGCCGGTAGACCGCCAGGGCCTCGTACCCCACGGACACGGTGTCGCCGGTGAGGGTGAGCGGGTTCTGCAGGGCGAAGGAGGGCGCGCACTGGTCGCCCTGGCCCATGGTCCCCGAGGCCACCGCGACCAGGGGACGCGGACCGCCGCCCTTCCAGGCGGCCGAGGGCTCGATGTAGGCACCGGTCACGGCGACGGGCTGCCCGGCCGAGTCGGTCGACCTGTACATCAGACGGGTAGCGGTCCCCGGCAGCGGCCGGCCGTCGAGCCCGGGGATGGCCAAGCCCAGCGGCATGGCCTCGGTGCGGACCAAAGCCCCGTTCTCCGCGGGAAGTTGGGCGGGAGGCGTGTAGAACGCGGGAATGGTCACCCCGCGCGAGACGACGGGCTCCGACGGGGCGGCGGAGGCGGGCACGGCGAAGAGCCCGGCCCCCACGACCGCGGCGACGGCGGCACAGGCCGACAGCCGCAGCCCGGCCCCGCCGCGACCGGTCACCGGGGCGGGGGCGTGGGTGGAACGCGAACGGGTCTTCCTGCGGCTCATGACGGGCTCCTCGTTCGTCGTGTGGAGGGAGCGCACCGGATCCGGGCCCGCCGGCCCGGCAGGGCCATGCCTGCGGGCGCCGGGGCAGCGCGGTTACTCACCGGTACTTACTTCAGAGTAAGTCCAGGTGTCTCCGGGCGACAAGACGTCTGCGGCCCTCCGCTCACGCGGCCGCGCGCACCAACGCGCCAGGGCCGCCACCCTGACTTCGGATGGCGGCACTGGCGTGGAACATGCGGCCCCGGGGGGTCTGAGCGGCGAGGAAGAACCACTCTGACCTACGAGCTTTCCAGGATCGGGCGTCCGCCTCCAGCCGGACTCGCTGGAGGCGGAGGCGGACGCCCGGAGAGCTCCTCGGCCACCTGCCCGCCGCGTTCGGGAGCTGCTTCCTAGAGGTCGAAGTACAGCTCGAACTCGTGCGGGTGGGGGCGGAGCTGGATCGGAGCGATCTCGTTGGTGCGCTTGTAGTCGATCCAGGTCTCGATCAGGTCGGAGGTGAAGACGCCACCGGCCTGGAGGTACTCGTTGTCCGCCTCCAGCGCCTCCAGGACGGCCGGGAGGGAGGTCGGGACCTGCTGGACGCTGGCGTGCTCCTCGGGGGCCAGCTCGTAGAGGTCCTTGTCGATCGGCTCGGCGGGCTCGATCTTGTTCTTGATGCCGTCCAGGCCCGCCATCAGCAGCGCGGAGAAGGCCAGGTACGGGTTGGACGACGGGTCCGGGGCGCGGAACTCGACGCGCTTGGCCTTCGGGTTCGAGCCGGTGATCGGGATGCGCATCGCGGCCGAGCGGTTGCGCTGCGAGTACACCATGTTGACCGGGGCCTCGAAGCCGGGGACCAGGCGGTGGTAGGAGTTCACCGTCGGGTTGGTGAAGGCCAGCAGCGACGGGGCGTGCTTGAGGATGCCGCCGATGTAGTAGCGGGCCATGTCCGAGAGGCCCGCGTAACCCTGCTCGTCGTAGAACAGCGGGCTGCCACCGGCCCACAGGGACTGGTGGACGTGCATGCCCGAGCCGTTGTCGCCGAAGATCGGCTTCGGCATGAAGGTGGCGGTCTTGCCGTTGCGCCAGGCGACGTTCTTCACGATGTACTTGAAGAGCATCAGGTCGTCGGCCGCGGCGAGCAGCGTGTTGAACTTGTAGTTGATCTCGGCCTGGCCGGCGGTGCCGACCTCGTGGTGCTGGCGCTCGATCTGAAGGCCGCTGCGCTCCAGCTCCAGGGACATCTCGGCGCGCAGGTCGGCGAAGTGGTCGACCGGCGGGACCGGGAAGTAGCCGCCCTTGTAGCGGACCTTGTAGCCGCGGTTGTTCTCGACCGCACCGGTGTTCCAGGCGCCTGCCTCGGAGTCGATGTGGTAGAAGCTCTCGTTCGCCGACGTCTGGAAACGGACGTGGTCGAAGACGTAGAACTCGGCCTCGGGGCCGAAGTACGCGGTGTCGGCGATGCCGGTGGAGGCGAGGTACGCCTCGGCCTTCTTCGCCACGTTGCGCGGGTCACGGCTGTACTGCTCGCCGGTGATCGGGTCGTGGATGAAGAAGTTGATGTTGAGGGTCTTGTCACGGCGGAAGGGGTCGAGGCGAGCGGTCGACAGGTCCGCGCGCAGCGCCATGTCGGACTCGTGGATGGCCTGGAAGCCGCGGATCGACGAGCCGTCGAAGGCCAGCTCCTCGGTCGGGTCGAAGGTCGGCGCCGGGACGGTGACGTGCTGCATCACACCGGGCAGGTCGCAGAACCGGACATCGATGAACTTGACGTCGTTGTCCGCGATGTACTTCTTCGCGTCGTCGGCGTTCTGGAACATCCAACTCCTCCTACTCCCGGCCCGGACGGGACGGGGTTGTGGCTCGTGGTGCGGCCAGTGCGCTGGCACACGCTGGACCCGACCATAGGCAGACCGGATTTCTCAAGCATGACCCATTTGTTTCGCAGAAGTTAACCGGGGCGGGTGTGACCAGCGCCTCGCGAGCCGCTACGCAGCCCCGCGACCGGGCCCGGTTGCGGCACCCGCCCGGCCGGGCGCGGGGGCGGGCGCAGTACCGTGTCCGGGTGGACAATAGGCAAGCAATCGGATCGTGGCTCTCCGGGCCGCGCGCGGCCGCCGAGGAGATGGGGGCCGATTTCGGCTACCGGGGCAAGCGGCTCGGCCTGCCCGAGCACGGCCCCGGTTCCATGGCGCCCCTCGGCCGCCGGTTCGGCGCGCTCTTCATCGACTGGTCACTCTGCCTGCTGATCGCATACGGGCTGTTCGCTCGCGGTGACCAGCAGGCGGCCGGAAACTGGGCGCTGGGGATCTTCTTCGTGCTGAGCGTGCTCACCGTGGGCACCCTCGGCTGTACGCCGGGCAAGCGCATCCTGGGGATCAGGGTCGTCGCCGAGGGCGGCGGCCGGCTGACGTTCGGACGCGTGGTCGTCCGGAGCGTGCTGGTGTGCCTGGTGATCCCGGCCCTGGTCTGGGACCGCGACGGGCGCGGCCTGCACGACCGGCTGGCCCGCTCCGTACAGGTCCGTATCTAGGGCCTCTCGTTTGGATCATGCCGGGCTCGCGGGGGCCGGCACGCACATCTGCCGCGTTGTCGTCAGTCACCGACGCTCCGCGTCGGCTCC